>NZ_JBMGUV010000017.1:0-110131 GCF_049058285.1 Lysinibacillus sp. UGB7 | reverse complement strand
GAAATAGGAAAGGGCTTTTTAAAAGTTTAGAATTTATAGCCAAAGATAAGAGCCATAAATAATAAAGAAGCGATGAATATTACTACTGTTAAGAATGTAAAAACACCCTTAAATATAGTTCCCCACCAACCGATATCTAGTCTTTTGATTTCCGAAGGCAGATCATTCTCCACTTTCAAGTTTTTATTTGTTTTAGATCTACGATAGCTGTCAATTGATGTTGAATACACTAAAGTAGTCCTTCCGTTTAATACATTAGCTTTCATGGTTATCCCATCCTTAAAATTAATTTATCAAATTACTCAAAAAAAAGCACTTTTGATAAATGAACAGACTATTCCCGTTGAGAGATTAGTATGAACACTTCAAAAGTGCTTTTAAGACCCCTATACCGTATGGTTGGGGGGAATTTGAGTTAGTAAGATATGCAATTATTATAAACTATCTTAATTTTCTTATCAATAGGGAAGGAGATTTTTAAGCTTCAGGACTAAAAAGATATTCAGTATAAATGCATTTAATTTTATTTTTCACCTACGACATATTTAACTTAACCCTAGCCTCATATACATTGTAAATTTTACTTATCCTATTCCAGTAACGGTATTTACTTGCTGCTTTCATACAATCTGGAGAATTCATACGTTTCAAATATAGGATTTAATCTTAATTCCAGGTACTTACCTACGAGTGAAGTATTATCCGCATTCGTTATTCGGTAAACCTTACGTGCACGTATAGAATTTCTGTAAATTACCTTAGCCACCTCTTCAACAATAACGTTGTTACAGTTATTAAAGTAATACGCTTCAGGGGTGCACTTTAAAAGGGATTCGACTAAGAAAAAAGTGCGAGAATAAAAATCACTATATTGTTGAACCATGAACTTATTATGTGTTTTTCCAGCTTCAACAAGTGCGAAATGATTTTCAATCGAATTTGACCATAGTTCCGCTTCAAACGACCTATTGAGAGGTAATATTTCTAGAACATAATCTTCTAATGTACCAGCTTGTTTGAAACCTCGAATATCTTTAATGTCATATCTCCTATCACAACCACAAGATTTACAATGAAAATGATGAAAATCATAAAAATTGAATGAGGTGAATTCCATATTTAAAAAATCGTTTGCGTAAACATTCCCTGAGTTCCTGGATATTTTGAGGCACCTTGGACATTTTACATCCAAGGTGAAAACTGTCCCTATATTTTTAGCTAACTTACGTTTTAGATCTTCAATATTAATAAACATATAATATTCTCCTTTTGGGCAACTAAAAAAGAAACTTGAAAACCAAGTTTCTTTTCACATCCACTGTAAAATTAGTGTTTCAAGAGCAATTACTTTGTCTACTTGCCCTCTTTTCATTTTTAAATCAAGTGTGGCCACTTGATCCATTTTTGATTGTATATCACTTAGTGTATAATCTTCTGCTTGTTCCTTCGCTATTTGTAGTGCATAAGGGTGGACAGTTAAATAATTCTGTACAGGGTTCCCAGTTATTTCTGCAATTTTTATTTGTTCTATCATCCTTAATTGACGAATGATTAGCAAAAGAACTTGAATAGGATCGTTCCCTGTCATTAAAAGATCAGATAATAAATCAATAGCAGATGCTTGTCGATACATAATACGGTCCAATAGTTTAAATACATCACTTTCAAGTGTGCGAGATAAAACATCGCTTAACATATCTGCTGTAATGAGCTTTTCTGATGGGAAACGATTTTGAATTTTCTTTAGTTCATTATCCAAAAGATATAAATCCACACCTAATTGAACAACCATTTTATCTACTGCGTTTTTCTCTAAATTTAATTTATACGCTTTAGACCGTGTATTGATCCAGCTTTGAGGGAACTTAATAAGCTTCCCTTCAAACACTTCAGCAGACTTCATGAGTGCCTTCACCAGCTTTTTACGTTTATCCAACTTTGTATAACGGAAAACAACAGTCGTTGTATTCTCCTTGTTGTTAATAAACTCTGTGACACTTTCCATTTCTTTATCTGATAATGCTTTTTCACTACCTAAGAAGTAACAATCATTTAGAACAAGGATTTTATCATCACTCCCAAATAAACTGCCTTGTGAAGCATCTATTAAAACATCGATTATAGAGTTTTCCCTCATGTCATATTTTTCTATAGACATCGGATCGTCCGGTAAAAGACTCTTAATGTACTCATCACATAGCAAAGCTTCTTCACCATGAACTAAAATTACTTTTGACATAAAATAATCCCCCTAAAATTTTCATAGCAATCCAAGTCACAAAAAGCGTGATTCACACCATTCGCTTGTATTAGAATGGATTGCTCGCATTTTACTTGTTGGCCACAACTGCAAGTAACATAATCAGAAACCTGAGTCCGATACTGCATTAAAAACCGTTTAGCTATTTTAAATTTTACACGACCTAATAAATCATTAGGATCCAATATTAATACCTGGACTTTGCTACCAAACATTAATACGTAGATTGGAACCCCACAGATTTCTGCTTCATGAACTAATCTGTCCAAATAACAATCCGAACAAAATATGTCCAAATACATGTTTTCTTCTGTGTATACATTACAACAAAGACAACTTTTCATTTTTCTCACCTACCACATCTGCATCATTGTCCAAAGTCGGGCTAATAAAAGAAATGTCATTATTATGCTTACAACTTTGAATAGCAACTTACTTATCATTTTTGCGATTTTAAGTATCACAATAAGAATTAATAAAATAATTAATCCTGTCATTAAAGTCATTTTGTTCTCCTCCTTTCTAAAATGCCAAAACAAAAAGACACTTTTTTAAGTAAAAGAACAGACTTATCCTGTCCATTTTCACTTAAAAAAGTGTCTTTAAAGATAAAAATCCTACCGTTTGGTTCGGATGTTAAAATTTTTGGCAAAGTTACAATTTAATTCTAACTTGTTGATAAAGCAATTGCAACGGTTGCCTCATGACTAATTAGAATTAAAGGTCTTACTATCTTGTATTACGTGAATTTGGAATAATGTGTGGAAATGGCGAAATTAATCCTCTAGAAGCTTTTTTACTGCATATAAATCCTTTAATAATATTGGTTCCATGCTTATAAAAAGCAGCTTGTAAGCACTTCACTAAATGTAGATTTGAAATAAAGTCGTATCGTTTAAAATAAAATCATAACGTTTGTAAAAAAGTTACGATACATTGTATTTTTCAATTAAAGAATTCTAAGTGAGTTTTAATCAAACTTTATTCTAAAGCTATAATTCTTCAAACGATTTTTCGCATTTAAAGCAGATACCATCGTCATTTTCTGATTCTTTCCCTCTTGTAAATTCACCACAAGCAACACAATAAATACATAGCTTTGGCACTACAGAATCCTTTTGCCCCCCTATTAGCCCCATTTTAAAATTCTTATCAAATACATTAACAAAAATAAGATTTTCCTTGTTTTCCATTTTGAACTTACTCCTTCTCGATATTCATTTATCTATCCATGCCAACGATTTTTTAAAAGAGATTTCATTTGATCAATCTTTTTTAAACCACGTTGGTTGCTTAGATGATGTAATCAATGGTTTGAACACCCTTTAAACAATCTTTATTCTAAGCCAACACTAAACTATATAAGTAACTTCGCATAATATCGAAGGTTTCAATTTCTTGTAGATATTAATAGAAGGCAATCTTCAATAACCAAGGAGGTATTCGTTTCATTAAGCATCTCCATTAGAAAAAGGGACGGCCTTCCGTTTCCGTGTTTTTATTTACATTGGTAAATGTAAGAATATAAGGTAATACTTCTTTTTCAAACTGTATTTTAGCTCTCTTTCTTTCTTCTTTATCACCATTTGCAATAAGGCCATTTAAGATGATGGCTTTTTCCATAAGAACGGCTTTATCGAATGAAGTAAATTTCATTTATACTCAACTCCTTATTAAAATAATTGTACGTTAAATGTTTGTATATCTCAAAAAATGAAACAGGTGAATACTCACCTGTTTCATAATACTGTTAAATTCTGAAGTTAATATTAGAGTAAAAATTCATTGATCATTTATCTCTTCTTTAAACGTTTCCCAATGAAAGGAGATTCTATTAATGTTTAGCTTTTGACGTAAAATCAAAGATGTTCGATTGAATGGATAAGTCAACAGTTCTTTGTGTGTATAGAGCAGTTGATTATCTCGAAATACCGCTAACTTATATCTTCCCTGATAGACTAATGTATATCGAACTAAAACTTTAGATTCTTGGTCCATATAAATTGAGTTGAATTGATATTGATACCCTTCAGTGATTAATTTCGGCTTCTTAACTACTTTTATTGCTGCTCTTTTTTCATACTGTAAAATATATTTTGCAATATAGATAATTTCTTCTTTTGAATTTGCTCTATGTATTGCCTTATGAATATGCCGTTCCCATGCTTCATTCAAAGAGCAATTGAAGATTTTAGATTGCAATGCTAGGGTTTGGGCAACATTAAATCCCTTCATTTTCTTTAGTTCACTATAAGTTGGCTTTTCTTCGGTTCTATTCATTAAGGTTCCTCCTGGAATGTGATTTCCCTTTAATTTTATCAATAGCGTCAAAAAACCAACTTTAGTTATCTACTTGAAAAAAACCACGAATGAATTTAAATATTTTCTAAGACTAATCACTTGCTCCCTTAAACTAGAAGTAACCTGTTTTGAAAATGTTTCGCCTATATCAGTTACTTGCATTAAGCGAACGGTTCTCTTTTCAGGCTCTTTCCATCGACCCTTAATAGTCCCCTCAGCTTCCATTTCACGTGTAATTTCATAAAGGTATCCGTTTGATGGTGCCCATCCAAAAAGCGTATTTAGTTGATTGATCACTTCTGCAGCGTAAAATTCCGTACGGTTCATACCTAAATAAAAGATCATATAACGTGTGATGTCCTTTACGGAAATTAACTTAGCAAAATAAGCCCTAAACTCTTGTTGCAAGGGGTATTCTGGCAGTTCCGGTTTTTGGCCATCTTTTGTAATAAAGAAATGAATACGTTCTATCACTTTCAGAAGCTCGGTAAACTTGTTGAAGTATAGTGATTCATAACGTTGTAAATATTCTTTACCTGAAGCGGTAATTGAATAGTATTTTTTATGCTGTATCTGATTCACAAGTAAATATCCCTCATTCTCTAACTTCTTAGCAATGCGAGCAACATAATCATAAGCAACTGTGCGACCAGGAAATAAGCTTTCATAAGCTTCGTGAAGTTCTTTTGGATTAATTTGCGAATCAGATGATCGGTGTAGCCATAGAAGTTTAACAGTATCTCCTATACTAAAACCAATACGTTGAAAAGCGTCCATGGTTATCCTCCCTTTCACAAACGTTCGTTCTATAATCAGTATCTTATATGTGAGTTAAAAGGTAAATAGAAATCATATTTTATTAAAATTTAAAAAACTATATTTTTATTTGAAATAAATTGTAGAAATAAATAGAATCAAATCTAAATTTAAAGAATAATAGTAGATAATGATGAATAAACTATATATAAAAATATGAGGTGAGAAAATGATAATAAATGAAAATGATATTTTTGAAGGTGAAGTGGCTATTCGTGTTAAAGAACTAGAAAAATGTATTTATTGTGATGAGCAATTGCCAGGAACGGAAAAGGAACATATTTTTAACTCTTGCTGGGGAGGCATCCATAAAACAGGACAAATAATATGTAATACATGTAACTCACATTTTTCTTCTATAGATGGCAGTTTTAACACTTATACAAAGTACATCATGAATGCCTGGGAATTTAAAGGCCAAAGGCATAAAGCGGTACCTGTTATAAAAGCAGATGATGGTACAACGATTGAGAGTGGAGGAAAACCTAAAAAGGAATCGAAGATTGAAATCAGTGAGCTTGAAGAAGGTGCAAGTATAAGGATTATTGCAAACAGTAAAAATGAAGCAAGAAAGATGATTTTAGATAAGAAAAAACATATAGAAGAGATTCTGAAGCGTGAATTGACAAAAGAAGAAATTGAGGGCATCTACGAAGGGATACGTCAAACGGAAACAGTTACTGAATATGTTGGACCATTAGGCATGGATGAGGAAATACGTTACATTGATATGTATCGCTCTACAATTCATACCTTAGTAAAATGTATTGCTATGTATGAGCCAGAGATCGTCGCAAGTAACCAATTACAAGAAGCTAAAGATTTTGCATACGATTCGAATGATGATTGGACTAAATTCGCAATATATGATGCTAAACCAGCTTTCATCTCAATACTGGACGCTTCAATTATAAGAGAAAATGTAAAAGTAAATGCAGCTGAGATTTATTTTTCAAATACCCAAGGGATGATTATTGGTAATCTAAGAATATTAGGATTGATTAATACATGGGTTGTATTATCAGATACATATACAGGGCCGGATAAAATATTGTGTGTGGCCGAAAAGGTAAATGGTAATGGACAACTTCATGGAAACAAAATACTATTTCCTATTAAAGTGGGACTATTAATTGAATCGGATTTTAAGGCACCGACTCCTGAACAATTATTTAGTATGTTAGCAAGCGTTGCAACTAAATCAACCGGATCTATGGATGCGTTTTTTAAACAGTTAGAAAATCAGTTGGAAGGTATCGCTAAGAAACATCAAAATGTTCAAGAGAGCAGCATGAAAGCAATCAAAGATACCTCTCTAAAGTATTTACGCGACTTTTCTCATTACATGGGTGTTGAATTTGATGCTGAGAAAAAGAGCAGCTTTTTGGGTAGGGAGCTTCAACGTATACTTGAGAAGCATAGAAATCGATCGCTACTTGATGCGGAGATAATAGATGCTGTAATCGAACCATTAACGATAATGATTAAAGAAATTGTGGAAGAAGCGGAGCAGCAAGAGGCCGATAATCGCATTAACCATTAACCTCCTCACACCTCGGTAGACCATATGCCAACGGCATGTATCTCTCGCCCCCCGCTATCTTGCTCACCCCCGTTCCGCTTGTCTGTTTTCTTCCCCCTTACCCTGCGGTCTGTTCGGGTAGAATACTCCCGTACACATTAATATAAACAAGCGACGTAAATCTGTCGCTTCTTTTTGTTGTGTGGGTGAGGGGGCGGCGACCTTTCGTGAGCGATAGCGATGCGCTACCCTTCGGGTGAAAAGTTAGTAGTGTGCGTAAAATTGATACCGCAGGGTAAGGAGGTTAAGAGGGCGGGATGTATTTTTCAAGCGTTTAAGTTCTGAGCTTCAGGGAGGGTCATGGTTCGGAAGAATAATATGTGGATGTGGTTGAGAAACATGTGGTCTATCGAGGTGTGTGTAGTTTACCCTTTTCTTACTGTATGTGTATGATGTGTGTATAAAATACGGAGAATATCTGGAGTGCTGTGATTTGCTTTGAAGCCTTTTGATAGCAGCATTTCACACACACTCTTCTTCCCTTCTCTTACCACATATTACCCTTCCATCTTTATTTCCGGATGGTAATCGATAAAGTAACCTAGTGCCAGTTGGACACCTTCGGCGTATATGTTGGCTTGATCTTTATGCTTAATTTGATCTAATAGATGTTCTTCGCCAGCTACTTTTATCATTACTTGGCCGTCGGCTTTTACTAAGATTTCTCCTTTTGACTGTTTGAGCTTTCTTAATAATTTATCTGTCATAGTTTCTTCCTCCTTACAACAAAAAAACATGTAACCCGATATGTAGGCATAATTCGCCCTTTCATCGTTACATGTTGAAAATAAGCTCCTATACCGTTTGGTTGGAGGATAACATTGTCTTGTTTCTATTATAACACTCGAATTTAATCATTTATATGACTATTCTTTGAACTATTTATATACTCATTTTAGCTTAAAATAATTTCCTAATATTACTGTTATTCCTGAAATAAAAAGGAATGGTACCGTAATAAGAACAAACATGTATTTGACTTTTTTGGCTATCATCTTGTCTATCTCATTTTGACTTTCTCTGCACTTCATTAATGATGTTTTATATTCATTAATTAATGTTTGTCTAATCAATTATATTAACGTTAACATAGATACTGTAACTAAAATGATGTTAACCAATCAACATTATTTTATTGCTCTTATACATTTTGATCTTTTAGCAAATGAATTTCATTCTTAAATTCAGATTTTATATCACTCATAATTTTCTTTTGTGTATCCTTAGCATACTTATGGATATGATCATTAACCTTTCCAAATTCTTCACGTAATATTTCAAAGCGTTCTTTATCTTCAAGCGTTTTTTTCGGTTTTAAAACTTTTAAATACTCAATCAAGTTATCGAAATATCCGTCATAGCTGGTTAACTTGGATTTAACAAGCATTTCATCTTCATACATAAATAAGTAATATCGTGTCCTTATGTTATCATATCGACAATATATATTTAGTGCCTTTTGTAGTTTCCTAAATTTCCACCATACAGGTAGTTTTCTCATTAGCTTAATATCACCTACGGCTCCTTTTAAATCCTGGAACTTTTCTTTCATATCAATAATTCCTATTGCTGTAGACAAGCCTAAAATTAAAAAAATCGGTAAAATCACAAGACTGATATAACCAATAACTAGCATTAAATCGTACATTTACTTTCCCACCACTTTCTTCTACTCCATATATAACCTTTTCTATTATATTAGTGAACATGTTTTTATCAAGCAACAATCCGTTAGTAGAATCGTTTACAGTAACTTCATGCAGAAGACTTTCATTTTATCCAACCGCAGATATGTACGCCTCAGTAAAATCAATTATATTTACTATTAAGGTGCCCAAGGCTTTTAAATTTTTCTACTTCCGTTTCAAGAACTTCAATTTAACAAAAGTAGATATGTCTGTTATTCATAAAAAAGTGAGCTTTTTATCATTTTTCTACCTATATTCCATATAACACCATCTATTGATTGGAATTGTTCCATTTAAATGTGATAATTCTAGTGATAAATATGTATTTTGGGGAGGCACTTATGACAGAAGAACAATATTTAAAAACTATGATTCAAGATGTAAAATATGGAGATTATGAGAGAGCAGAAGAGCTATTGGCACTTCTTAGATATTCCTTTATTAAATTTGATAGGACACGCGATTTTGCAACCAAACCACGACATTACAAAGAATTTATCCATTTAAGAGTACCTATTCCCATGAGAAAAAATGCTCAAGAATTAGAAAATATATTAGGGAAAATTGTATCCGATGTTTACATGGATTCTTCCGACGCTTTTGGTAATTATGAGTACTGGGGTTTTAAAATTAAACCAAAACCGGTAGAATCTGATTCTGATAGTATCAAGGAGCACGATGTAACTTTCGACAAGATTAAAGACGAAATAATACAAGGGATACGTAATGCCAAGTATACTATTTGGATAGCAGTTGCCTGGTTTACAAATGAGGAAATCTACAACGAATTAGTTTCGAAAAAAAGAGAAGGCCTACATATCAGGATTATTACCTCGGATGAAAAAACAAATGATCACATAATGGATAAATTGGAGGCCAACTTTGATGTACTAAAAATACCTCCATATGGTTGGAATCAAAGATATCGATTACACCATAAATTTTTTATTATCGATTTGGAATATGTTATGCATGGCTCCTATAATTGGAGTAAAAATGCCGAGAAAAACCACGAAACTTGGGCTACAGCATTAGACAGGGATTTTGTTAAAAAATTTGCTGATGAATTTTTAAGTATCTATGTTGAACATTCTAATTGAGGAGTGATATTTATGGCTAATTTAAAAAAATACAAAGAGATTATTCAAGATTTCTCAAATAACAATATTGATACTACACAAGTCGGTTTCTATGATACACCAGAATTCATTAGTATCGAAAATAACAATCCATCTTATCTCCAAAATTACGCTAAATTTGTTCAATTACAAAGGTATGACGAAACTTATTTAAATATGGTAAGAGAAAAGGTACCATTTATTGCTGAAATTTTATACAAAGAGCTTGAAAAAGATGGCCGATTAGGTGCATGTATTGATGTCTCTATGACACTATCTCGAATTTTAGAAAAAGAAGGTATTTGGAATCACATGGTATGTGGTAGTTTAAACATTGATTATCCAAAAAAGAGTAAGTTACCTAGAGGACATTTTTGGTCCTGTGATATTAGCTATACGAATCAGCCGATTATGGCTGCTCACGCCTGGCTTTTTGTCCCCCCATTTTACGTGGTTGATTTAACAGTTAAAATGCAACAATACACTTTAGAACAAGTAAAATACCTGCCCAATTTCGTTGTAAGCGAAAAAACTAAACAATATGTACCTAAGGCTGAAGATCTTATAAATACCATCGTTGTGCGAGATTATAAACAAAGAGGTTTCAACGATATATTATCAAAATTAATCCCTAATTTTAAATCTTTCAACAGCATTTTCCCAGCTGTAAGTACCAAGTATAGTGAAACTACTTTGCATTATATTCCTACTTCTATCTCAGCACCCGATGCTCCATTTGAACAAGCTATTAATCTCAAACTGAATGGAAAATACGGTAATGAAATTTATAAGGAAATTATTCAGCCTGCTTTAAAAGAAAATGGCTTCTAGCTTTTTCCAATAATTCTTTTTTGTAAAAAATCGCTATGAACCTATTGGAACATAGCGATTTTATTTGCTGTTATTGACTTTTTACCATATTTTTGTTCAATTTTTCCCTCTAGGATGATTAGATTACCTTCAACTAATAACTGTCTAATCTTGTTATAAAGTATTGGGAATACCTTTACATTACTTGAACCATGTTCATCAGAAATTGTAACAAACGCCATCTCCTCATTTTTCTTAGTTGTAGTTATCTTAACCGCTTCAATTAGTCCTGGTACCTTTACGAATTGCCCAGTTACTCCTGAAATTGTATTTTCCTTAAGCTCAATCGTTCTCGAACTTTCTATAGGATGGTTGGACAATGAAAATCCACATGATTCAATTTCTAATTGGTAACAGTTATCTTTATTAGCGTTCATCAATTCATAGGTTGGGGTACCAAACCCAAAATCTAATGATTCGTCCGTTAGTGAATAATCAGCTGCGCGATCTAAAGATGCTAAAAGTGTCCCACGTGTTTGATTAAATACATTATCAAAAGCACCGGCTTTTATTAAAACCTCCATTGCCATTTTGTCAAAGGCAGAACCTATATTTCTTGCATATTCAAACAAGTCTGAGCCTCTTCCTTTTGTGTAGGTTTGCAACTTTTGTTCAGATAAACCTTTGATATTTAGTAATCCTAGACGAACGGCTTTATTTGTAGATACACTAACTACATCACTTTCTAGTATATCAAGTGGCAATATAGATATTCTACCTGAGCTCATTTCAGCTAAAATCCTTTTAACTTTTGGTACATTGCCAATTGCTTGATTTAATAATGCTGCATAGAAATGAGAAGGATAATTTGCTTTCAAAAATGCCATTTGATAAGTGATAACGCTGTAGGCAGTTGCATGACTTTTGGGAAAGCCGTACTCTGCAAACTTTACGATTAGAGAATAGATTTCCTCTGCTACCTTTACATCGTGATTTTGATTTATGGCTCCTTGCACAAAAAGAGCTTGTTGTTCTTCTAAAATTTCTCGTTTCTTTTTACCAATAGCTCGCCGTAATAAATCTGCTTCTCCAACTGTAAAACCAGCGTATACTTGTGCTATACGTAATATTTGCTCCTGGTAAATAATAATTCCATATGTCTCCTTTAGAATTGGTTCTAGAAGCGGATGTAAATAAGTTATTTTCTCTAAGCCATGCTTACGCTTTGCATATGTCGATATAAATTCCATTGGCCCAGGACGATATAAAGCATTAATTGCGATAATGTCCTCAAATTTTGTCGGACTTATCTGTTTTAAAGCATCTCTCATTCCTTCTGATTCGAGTTGAAAAATGCCCTCAGTCCAGCCTCTTTGTAATAAATTGAAGGTATTCTGATTATCCAGAGGGATCGTTTCAAGTGTTGGTTTTACTTTATAAGTATTTTGCAGAGAAATAAGAACGTTGTCTATTATTCGTAGATTTGCTAACCCTAAAAAATCCATTTTTAAGACACCTTCACCCTCAACTTCATTCATATCCCATTGAGTTAAATAAATCCCATCGTTACCGCTTTGTAACGGCACATAATTGATTAATGGCTTAGGGGTAAGTACTACGCCTGCAGCATGAGTTGTCTTATTACGTGTTAATCCTTCTAATCTGCAACAAGTATCATACCAAACTTGATTACGTCTATCTTTATTTACAAATTCCTGAAACTCTTTAGAGCTTTTATAAACATCCATTATGTTACTAGTCTTTGATTTTTCTATGAGTTTAGACATTAATTTTAATTCAGTTTCCTGAAAATTTAACATTCGGCCAACATCACGAGCAACTGCTTTTGCAGTCAATGTACCAAAAGCAACTATTTGAGCTACATGATCCTTACCGTACTTATTTTTTACATACTGAATTACCTCAGTTCGTCGTGTATCGATAAAATCAATATCTATATCTGGTAACGATATTCTATAAGGATTTAAGAAACGCTCAAATAGTAATTGATACTTAATAGGATCCACTTGAGTAATTTGTAAACTGTAGGCCACTAGAGAGCTGGCAGATGAACCTCGCCCTGGCCCAGTAAGGATACCTTCCCTTTTTGAAAATGCCATAAAATCAGCAACAATTAAAAAATAAGAGTCATATCCCATCTTACTTATTATCTCAAGTTCATAATTTAAACGCTCTTTATATACTGTTGGTATTTGACCATTATTACGAATCTTTAATCCCTCATACGCTAGTCTGTGTAAACACTCCTTAGGCGTTTCACCATTGTTTAGAGGATATACAGGCATATGCGCTTGATACTCTCCAAAATCAATGTTACAAGCGTCTAGAACGCTCTTAGCCGTTTTAATCCAGTCTGGTTTATCAACAAACCATTGCTCCAGTTCTTGTGGCAAGGGAACATATTTGGAAGTATCTTGCGGATCCAATGCATCAAGTTTCTTTCCTGTATCTATAGCAGTTAAGACCTCGTATGCAAATGCATCTTCTATCTGAAGATAAAAACTTTCATTTAACGCTACAATTTGTATAGCTTGGGAGTTGGCGATCTCCTGAATATTGATTTCTTCAGTGTGCTTGAAATTATTTGTACGAGAGATTCCTATGTAACAATCTTCGTTAAAGATCTCTTTCATTAATTTAATCTCATTCATAGAATTTAACCAGTGATTTTCTATAAAAGGAATAACCACTATTAGTCCTTTTGAGTATGGTTTCACCCAATTCAAAGGCATAATTTCATCTTTTCGTTCCATGATACCACTTGAAACTTTGATTAAATTACTATAGCCCTCATTATTTTTGGCATATAGTAAAATTGGCAATTGATTATTTATACCAAAAGCAACATTAACCCTAAGCGCTACTACGGGCTTCAAATCATTTTTCTTAAAGATGGATATGTAATCCATTAAACGATATAAATTCGTATTGGCCACAGCACAGCTTGTTATCTTATTTTGTTTAAGAAATGCTGCCAACCTTTCAATTCTGATGGTACTTTTTAAAGTGTCCGCTTCTGTTCTTACATTTAGATACATTTGTTATCTCCCCTTTAATTTTTTGTGTATAAGAGGTGTAAACCCACCGTATACACAAACTTCAACTCAATTGATTTTTCGATTACTTTCTTCCTTACAAAAAAAAAACACTCTATGTAAGTGAACATACTAATCCCATATCGAATGGTTAGTTTGAACACATACATAGAGTGTTTTTAGGAACCTCTTTACCGTTTGGTGGAGGTATTGAAAGAAAAAGAATTACTAATATTATATGAAAATAAATCACTGGATTCAATGGTTGAATCCACTCTTTCCTCTTTCTATATTAGATTTTGATCGTACCAATTTTTATATAGAGTAAAACGATACTTTGCTGTTTCTCCAATTAAAAGCAATATTAAAATTAAAATAAACATGAATATCTGTACGACTAAATTATTTGCACTATAAATAGCTATAGATATGATCACCGTCACTGGAGTTAAAAAAATTGAATTGAGCAAGCGTTCCTTGCCGGTTAATTCTTGATAACAAGCTTCTCTCTTTAATATCGCTTTCTTAACCTGATTAAATCGAATAAGAAGCAACATAGCACGGTTTGTCAGCTTATGAAGGCATACTAATCCCAGAATAAATATAAAGTAATAGGCAGCTGTATTATTGGACTGTTTTAGAAAAAGAGCTCCTAAAGAGCTAAATACGAATAGTAATAGTATCGCATAAGATTTAACATATATTTTTAACAAAATTTTGTTTTTTGATGGAAATGTGTTCAAATGCCATCCCCCTATCTGTGCAATAAAAGCCCTCTTTTTCGAGAGCTTTATATCATTAATTATAACATCGTATAAGAGGGAAATGTATGATTTTGTTATACAGGACATACTGCATTGTGCTTCAATTTGTGTCCTTACACTTGGTCTGTCTATTTGACTCAATTTTATATTCATTTAAATAAATCTATTAAAAGAATATCGTTCCGTAAATTCTCATTCATCACAGCTGTAATTCATTATTATTTTTACTAATCTGGTATAGTTACGGACTGCCTGGATAAGTAATACCATAGAGTTTGGCTTTTTCTTCTATTTCAAACAGCTCAACTTCTTTTTTTAGGTAATCAAATCTTTTCTTTTCTTCACTCATTTTGTTATCAATCGCATTTGCATGCTGTTCTACTTTCGTTAAGAACTCTTTATGCGCTGCATGAAACCTTTTCCGATCTTCTCCACAATCACTACAGTAGTAGTGTTTTATTTCATTACTTTGTTCTTCTTCAATATAAGTACATAATTTTCTGTCTTTACATGAATTGCATTTTTTAAATAATAGAAGCTTTAACTTAGTTTTTTCATAATTATATTTGGATTCCCCAAAAATTAAAACTTCAATATTTACTTTAATTAACATGAATACCATACCATCTCCATTTCTATAAACTCACATTTCAATTAGAAATGCTATAAACTAATTTACACACGTCTAACTTTTTAGAATCAAAATTGTTCTCAAAATATAACACCCAAACCTTTAATTAGTTTTAATAAACCATAGTCAAGTAACTATTCCAAAGTGATTTTTTTTCATATTCTTAGTTTGTAATGGTATTCTTTACACTTCCTGTTTTGACACCCTAGGGTCACTTTCAATTGAGTGGCCCGATTTATGTACTAAGCATTAAGCAAATTTTCGTATTCTTTACTATCTTCTTCCTCCATAACAATATTTATATTTTCCATATGTTCTTGAGCGGCTTTTAACTTCAATTCGCTGCCTTTTAAATTTTCTTCCTTTACTGTTCCTTTATCCATGTTAGTTCAATCTCCTTTTCTTCATATTGTGCTGTAATATTAATCGATGATTGATTTACGTCTGCTACTTAAAACATCAAAAGAATCAATCGTTTGTTAACTTTTTCACGTTTTTGCTTTTGCATTTTGGACATTTACCAGGCCGCCCTGGATTCCTTGCCATAAACATTGTATCTAATATAAACTCGTATTTTTCACCACAATCATTACATTGATATTCCTCTGGTTTTCTGTACCATCCCATAAATATCTCCTCCTTAATTACAACAAAATCTGTTTGAACTAAATATAATCCTCAAAGTGTGCAGTAACTTTGAGAAAATGCTGATTATTCGGAAAAGCTAGCCTTTGCCTCAACATCTGCTTCTGCATCATTATCTGTGTATGCTAATACTTCATCTACTGGCATTCCGTGAAAGATTAGAGTTCCTTTGTTATAACCATATTTATCTGTAAGCTCATTAAAATGTTTATCTAAGTCGTATTCAATGAAGTGCTCATCCAATTTTTCTTGATAAATTTCGAGCCAACTACCGTATACTTTACCTGTGCCAATTAGTCTGATAGCGTCATTACCAGCCACAAAATTATATGGCGTTTCTTCCACTTGCCAAACAGTACCTTCTGCAATCTCGATTGTTTCGTCCAATAACTCACCTTCATCACCGTACTTCTCTACTTGAAATGCTTTTATACACTTATATTTTTCCATTTCATTCACCCTTTCTTTACTCAACATTTTGTTTCTTGTACTGAACATTTTTTTTTTGATACGATTCTCATATCGTTCAGTTATCCTTATACTTTTCAATTACCTCAATTCCATCTAATACAACACTAATAAATTCTTCATTTTTAGCGTAATAACCGCTAAGATAGCTAAGAAGTTGTGAAGATTCACGTTCATCTAAAGCACGCACTAATTCTAAAAAATCTTCTTTATTCACTAACTATCGCTCCTTTTTTTACTAGACATTTTCTTTCGTTTATGAAGCACTTTGTAAAAGCGCTCTGGCTTTTCTTAATGCACGCTCATCTTGCGAGAAATTCATTTTGCTATATTGCCTTGGTTTTGGATTATCCGGTTCGTTATCTTGGCAACCTTCACGATTTAATTGATACTGGAAGCGATCTTCTGGACACCATTTCAAACCGCCCCAAGAAACCCATTTAGAATGTGAGGTTTCAACTTTTACTAATTGTAATGGCGTGTCGTTTCGCATACACATCCAAACATATTCGTCATATTGCATTTCCCACGGTTTATACGAATTACCAAACATCATTACGCAATCTGCAAATGTTACACGCACTGTTTTATTAGCTGCCATTGTCATTCCCCTTTAACTGGTTGTTAATTTGCCTATTATGTTCTTTTTGCCAAGTCGCATTTTCCTTCATTTCATAGTTACGAACTATAATGCGCTCACGTTCTTTCTTTGCGCATTCGATGTGGTGAATGTCGTAACGTTCTGTGATATTCCAACTGGAACATTCATAAACAGGTTCTTTACAAAAACAACAGTCTGCTATTTTCATAATGTTTACTTCCTGCACAATATTTATCTAATGTGCAACATCTACATATGGACTAGAACATGAAACCCATATGCAAAAGCTGCGAGAATTAGTACGATTATAACTATCCCACTAATAAATAAGAACGTTCCAAACTTGTCCGTTGTTTGCATGGAGTAAGCACCTACCCTTATCGTTATTAACTTGCCTATACACATCAATTTCATGTTTATTGTAATAAAACCTCTTTTCATGCACCAATGTATATGTTTTTTATCCAAAAAGCTTCTCTAAATGCATTAATCATCACTTTTGTTTCTCCTAGCGTTCCACAAAGTAGTAGTCGAGGTTCCTGAGTCGTTATTCAATTCTTTCTTATTTTTCTTAAATAATACCATTAAAAAATTTTCCTTTTCAGTGATTAATTAGTTACTAAACTACTCAAATTGTTCAGTAATGTATCTTAATCTTTATAAAAGACATGGTAACTATCATGCTCTTTACTTGTCCCTTGCGTAAATACTACTTTCACCACATTTTTCTTAAGTAAAAAACCGTTCAAATCCCAATTTGAACCATTAATAATTACATTCCCTTTGTCCATATAAAAAACTGCTAATTTCGTACCTTCTAAGTTCTCTTCATATGAATTTAATTTAACATTTGATAACTCGGTTCTATTAGAATCATTTCTTTTTCGTTCTACTTCCCACTGCGCAGCCCCTTGTTCTGTATTGATCATAGTTTGTTTTACCTCCTCATAGCATTTTTCACAAACCTTAATCTCCAATTTTTTTACGTTGTATGCATTAAAACCCATGTAAACTAATTCCTTGGGCGATAATTTATGAACAGATTTCTCCTTCTTACATTGGTTACAATTGATACCGAAATAAACCAATATTTCTTGCCTTAATTTAAACATCCAATGCACCTCCAAAATTCTCAAATTGTTCAGTAAGCTAAAATCCTTCTCGCTGTATTTCTCCACGCACTACACGCTTTTGTTCATCTTCGTCTAAAGCGTACACATTACCGCAATTTTCACAAAATAGTTCATTTCCCCAGCCTTCTTTTGCTGGTTTACCGATTTTCCTTTTAGATACTTTTCCATCTTTAGTTATGCGATAGTTGTTACTATGAACGTTATCTAAAACTAATAATTCCTCACTACATTCACATAATGGCTTTTGATACTCCAATTTCTCACCTACCTATTTCATAAAGCTTATTTTTGGCTTTCATCCATTGTTATTGAATGTTTTGCAAGCGAATAACAAACCAAATTTCCTTAATAACTTGTATATATAGAAAAAAATTACTATAAACCAAAATGAAATGACTATAATTCCAGCGACATTAGCGAGAAAATGATATTGTATTAATCCACCAACACCCCAATGGAATGAAAATAACATGACAATTATCCACGGCAAAACCTTGTTTATAATTGGAAAACGTTTATTCTTTATCAAGAATAAATTTATACCAAATAAAATTACTATTAAAAAATTCATTAGATTCACTTCATTTTCACTCCTTCTTACTGTTGAAATCTAATTCGTTAATCGCACGAACAAATGCTACTTCATCACACCCATATAACCCAGACGTATTTATATTGTTGTATTCCACTACTTTTAGACCTTTTTCTGTTTCCGCTATATCAATCACAAAGGCTTTTGCTAATGGAAATTTATCTACTATTTGTTCAACGTATCTTACGATTTCAGCAGAAGGTTTACGAGAACTGTCTAGTTTGTCACCTACTTTGTAACTTGAACCTGTAATTACTTTTTGATTCACTACAAAGAAACGATATTCCACTTTAATTCTTTGTAACGGGGCAATCATTAAAGATTGACCGATATAATGACTACCTTCTTTATTTTCTCGTCCTTGCCAATCCAAAAAGTCCTTTTTGGTAACAGTCATACCAGTAAAAAGTTTGGTATTTCCAGTTGGACGAATAAAAAACTCTTCTGCTATCGGGTAAAGAGTAGAAAGTTCTCCAATGGTGATTTCATTATTTAAAAGTTCATTTCCCAACTCTCTTTGAAAGACTTCAAATTCAAATTGATCAGTCATAAATGAACCAGGTTCTAATTCCATATCTTTTGCTATTATTGCAAATGCTTTAGAACCATAGATCATGATTTGTTCATTCAAAATAAACGCTTGTATTACTTTTTCAGAGTTATCTAACGGTGTCCTCTTATCTTTATCAATAACAGATAGAGAATTATCTTTATTTACTCTGACTAGTAAATAATCTATGGAACATTTCTCTAATGCATTTGAGATTCGGATAATATTTGAAGAGTTGTTCAAAATCTCCTGCACTAACCATTTCATCATTTATTCGCCCTTCTTTATATGGATTTTCTATCTAAAATCGAATGAATTATTTAACAATCCTTTTTATTTTTCTTTCATGTTACTGGAAATATCCTCATTTTGTGCAGCAACTCAACTGTTAAGATGAAATTTCTTCGCTTTTTCTACACTCTCTATAAAGCGTTTATCACCAGTGTTTTCAGCGTAACCTGCAAGTGCTCGTTCGATTTCTCCAAGCACATTGTCATATGCGACAACTTTGTCGCATAGTTGTCCATATCCGGCAGTGTTTTCAAGAGGGAAGATATGTTTAACTTTTTTCCTTTCGTCTTTTAAAAGTTCATCCACTACCTTATACATATGTATTATTTCTTGTTGGTGTTTTAAAGTTTCTATAACATGTTTCAGATTTACTATATCGCTAGGATTGTGAGTTGCTACTGAATCTTCACTTTCTACAGCGAATGTAACATCTTCCAATAATTCTTTAAGATACTCTAACGGCTCTCTAGGCTCCATGTTATTTTCCTATCGTTACTGCAATCTTCTTCTTTCTGACACGAACCTCATATTGTGCAGTAATTTTGACGGAATGTTGATTAATTTTTATCTTCCATTCGCTTATCGGCATAGCCAAAAGATATAGATACATCGTCTACTAAATTCACAATGTCATCGTAACTATCAGTTAAGCCTTGTCCGTCACAAAAATCTTCGTAACGCGCTATCAACGATTTCGTGCATATTTGATAAAGATTCGAATAACTCTTCTAACTTTTTGGCTTGTTTTTTATTTAGTCGTTTACCATGTAAATTTTTCAAAATCCCAACCTCGATACTGATCATTTTTTATCGATTACTCCCTTTCTTTACGTTTTGCACTATTAAACTTAGCTCTAAAACGATCCAAAACCCATTCTCTTTCGTAATGGTTTTCATCAGCAACGTCAATACAAGTTTGTATTACTTCTTCAACAAGTTCATCCATTCGCTCCATAGCCTGCTTGTATACCTTTTCGTCCTCCGACAAATCTTTTTTCCTCCTTCCTCAATATAATGTTTCTTCAACTGAACAATATTTATCAATTGTTCGTATTTTATGAACCTAAAACAACCGTCTATTTTTTGAAGCTCTATTTATTTCTCTATCCGTTGTAGTACCCCAATCAATTCTTTTTTCTAATCTCTATCTACATCTGTATCACCTCTCCTTACCATAAGTTTTAATAATCCAGCAGCCGTTTAAAATCAAACTCTACTTTTGTATACGCTTTAGTATTTTCACCTGTTATTGTCTTGTTTGCTAATCCTGCATTTGCGTGGATTTCGTAGCAAAATAATATTGCATTCATCATTTCTTCCCCCTCAACATAATTGTTCAACTAACCATGCCTTCGAGCAAAAGTTAATTCTAAATTTGCATAATATAGGTCATTTTTTAATCTTCTAATTTCTTCTACTTGTTGGCTAATAGTTCTCTTATAATTGTTAATCGCTGCATCGTTTCCTGAAATATATAGTTTATTAGCATCTCTTGCGAGAGAACGAATCATAGATATTGTGAGGATTTCATTTTCAACTTTTAATGATTGTTTACGAGCTTTTTTAACACACCAAATATGTTTTTCACCGACATAAACACCTATATGTTTAGGAATATCCACTTTCACTTTTTCATACAATTCTTCCGTTAATACAAAATAGTTGTAATGACCAATAAAAGTCTTTTTTGCTTTGCTATAGAAATCTGATACAGAACATTTAATTTCAAAACATCTCCAAATACCTTTAGCATCAACAGTCATGTAGTCAACTCTCTCGTCACCTATTGTAACTTCACAACAACCAAAAGTACCGATCTTTGATGTAGCAACAGAAAGAGCCTTTTCAAGTTCTTTTGTTGTGCTTGTCTTAGCCATTATTAAACCTCCTTCTGGTACAGAACATTTTCTTTCTTATATTACTTATCAATTAGTTGTAAATGTTCAGCTACAAGGTTTCCATCCTTATCGTAGCCCTTCTTGTAGGTAACTTTTATCTTTTGTCCTTCTTTTACTTTGTCATAAAGACTTCTGCTATCAAATTCTTCTTCTATTCCATTGTATTCGATTGTAACGTCATACTCTGCTCTATGATTCGTTGTCTTTGTCACATACTTCCCATCCTGCATAACTCGCTTTGACGTTGTCTTCGGTGCATCGTAATCCTTTTCAATTACTACCGCTTCTACAGTCGTTGACTTGTATTCCCTAACACAACCTGTTAATAACGCAACCATCAATACTACAAGTAAATACTTAAATTTCATAACTACCATCCCTCATTCCTAATATTGTACGATTAACCCTCATATACCAGTGATTTCAAAGTAACCCGTAAGTGCTCGCTCGATTTCTCCATGTGTATAGTCATATGCGGCAACTTTGTTGCATAATTGACCATATCCTGCAGTGTTTTCAAGTGGGAAGAGGTACTTTATTTTTTGGCATTCGTCTTTTACAAACTCATCTACAACCCTATACATTTGGATAGTTTCTTGTTGGTGTTTTAAAGTTTCTATAACATGTTTCAGATTTACTATATCGCTAGGATTGTGAGTTACTACTGAATCTCCACTTTCCAAAGCTTCCAATAAATCTTTGAGATATTCTAACGGCTCTCTAGGCTCTAGGCTATTCTCCTTTCGTTACTGCACATTTCCCTTATATTGGTGCAGTACTAAAATAATGACAATTGTTTATCCTTCGTAACTTTGCTCACTGGAATATTTAGAAATTCATAATACATAACTTCAATTTCCGTTAAAGAATAGCCTAGTATTTCTAACACACCCACAACAGTACTAAACCACTGTTTGCAATAAAATCTAGGTGCTAAATCGTTAGATAGTTCCCAATTAAAATATTGCTCATAATCTCTATCAAAACGTCTAAAATCATTAAAATCTCCACTGCAATCTAAGCTGGACTCCATAAATGACTTAGCAAAATTTCTGTAACAAGTCTCCAGTTTAATTGGAGCTGAATACTCCAACCGGTCATTAACAAGGGACAAACAATTTTTTATAACTGTTAATGCATGATATAGCGCTTTTGAACTTTTAAAAGCTAAATAAGCTTCTTTCAATTCAATCAATCTTTCTCTGTTTGACCTGTTATCTGAAGTAACTTTATGCATATTAATTATGTTCAGAATTGTTCACGCCTTTCTGTACATTTTCTTTCTTTTATTTCTTAAATTCTAAAGATCTTGAATAGGTTTCAGCGTAGTCTTTACTAACCTTCTTTACATCATAAGCATTTAGATAAATCTTCGCTGCTTTTGTTTCCAATTCCGTTATAGCCACAGTCTCTTTAGTAATTTTCAAATGAACCGAAGAACTTTCATCTTCCGTCTTTATAAAAACAATATCTTCGAGAGACAGGACCAATGTTTCTGTATCTGTACTTACTATTGCTTTATCCCACTTAAATTTCTCCAATTTAAAATCAATGCTTTCAAACTTAAAACTTTCATCTTTTATAATTTCTACTTTTGGTATTTCACAAGCAACTAAAAAAATCAATGAAAATGCTGTTAATAAAAATAATTTTCTGAATTTCATTCTTTATACTCCTCATTCTTGTGTTCTTTTACATTTTAGATGACAAATACCAAGCATAAAGAAACAATATGTACCGCCTAATATAAACCCATTTATTTGGGTATCTCTGAAAATATCGCTTTACTTCATCAATCATCAATGTATAGTCACTTTTATTATCTAATCTCCCATTCGACTTCATTTAATGATTAAAGTGTATTTTTTGATGGCCTGTTTTGTGAAACTACTTTTTGAATGTTTTGTAGGAAATAGATTCAATGTTATATTTACCTTGACTTCGTATAATCAGTTAGTTCGTATAAATATTGCCATTCGTCCATAATAAATATTTCTAAGTCTGTTTTAAGGGCGAAATTAAATATAATATGAAATAAACCCGCTCCTAAAGGATCCTTTCCTCCTTTATCTTTCTTAGTCTCAACGTCTAATATTTCGCCACTTTCAAAGTTTGTATTATCGTACTCCCAATTAGTAGCTTCGATAGCATAATATTTTTTATCCTCAACACTTTCAAAAATAAATAATGGTGGTCCATAATCAGTCGTCTTTTCTAAAAATACAAGTTATTTAAATATTATTGGACTTTCCTTATTACATCCGGCGAGGAATAATGATGCATTAATTATTAAAAAAATCATAAATATTTTTTTCATAAAAATCCTTTCCTCCTCAAAATGTTCAGTACCTAACTGGCAAAATACTTAATCATTTGTATACCAATCCATCTACCCATATCTACAGGCACAGCATTTCCAATCATTTTATACGCATCATTATCAGTTCCCTCGAATTCGAACCAATCAGGAAATCCTTGAAGTCTAGCCCATTCACGAACAGAATAAGGTCTAGTTCTCTTACCGTCGTTAATTAAACGAGTCGAGCGATCTTTTGAGTAATGTGCTACACAAGTTGGTGCTATTCCATCTAAATCTGTAATGATTGGCTTGTCCCTATAGTGACCGTCTAAGCGCTTCTGTACATATGCAGGAGTGTAAACTTCTGTTCCAACATCAATAATGTCACGCATTTTTATTGGATTACTATCTGGATAATCTAAGTTGTTAAAAGGTCTTTTAGTGCCAATCACTATTAATCGCTTACGTTCTTGAGGAAGCCATATATTTGCATTGACGGGACACTCAACTCTTACATAATAATTTGGTAGTTTCGTCATACACTCCATTACTACTTGAAACTTTTTCATTCCTGGAACATTTTCAATTACATAGGCTTCAGGCTGAGCAAGTGCAACATGACGGAAAAAATGCAAAAATAAATCATCACCTGTACGTGTACCATGTATGTCTGCAATGTTGCTATATCGTGTACAAGGGAATGTACCGATATATACATCTGCGTCCTGTTGATCTAATACTGTAATCTTAGTAATATCTATTTCATTTACTTTGTGCTTAAAATTTCTTCGTAGAGTGGCACAGGATTTTTTATCAATTTCAAATGATTCAATTACATCAATACCCGCTTCAATCATCCCTAAGTCCATTCCGCCTGAACCACTAAAGTAGCTTTTTGCTCTAATCATATTTGCATCTTCCTTACTACACGTATTCTTCTGTCACTATTCATTAAGTAATGATGGTGCTTTCCCTTCATCTAGTTCTCCATATTCAATGTTCATATCCATATCATAATGGTCACAGATTGCTCGAATAGCCTTTGCTATGAAGTGTTGTTTATTCTCAGAAGCCTCTTGTTCATTTGCGTTATCAAGACATTTACATAAAAGTTCCACAAATTTATCTTGTTCAGCCGAAATTTGCTCGTTCTCTTGAATCAACTTATCGTATTTATCTGCTTTGTCTTTGATTGATTGGAAACTTTCATAATTAATTGTTACTGTAGCGTTATTCATTTGCTTTCACCATCCTTAGTAAGCTATTTTGTATGACACAATCCTCATAATGTTCAGCAACTTATCAACTCAGTTTACTTAAACCAGACTAGGACAAAAAATACGACCAAAAATATACAAAACCCACCAAATAGTGCCCAGAACATACTCAGTAACTTATTTGTTTTATCAGTTTTCATAAAAACATCTCCTGTTTTCATCCTTATTCGCATGTACTCATATTTTTCAGCAACTACAATAATCTTTTGTGTAGTTTCTAACATCTTCTAAAGTGCAAATATCATCACGCATTAGCCCTCTCACAGAAATGTTATGCACATGTTGCAAATCTTCTTTTAATGAGATAATTTCATTTTTTAATCGTTTTACTTCTGCATCATGTTCGCCAATAATGAGTTCGTATTGCTCCCACTCATCATCACAATTACATTCAACAACATATGTTTCTCCAACCGGTTGACAATCACATTTTGTCATATCCATAACAATATCAATTTCATCTGTTTCTAAAAGTTGACGAGCTGTATATGATGATTTAATTACTCGACCACTGTTTTTACTAGTTAACATTATTTCAACCATCTTTTTTTCCTCCTGGTACTGTACAATTTCTTTCGATTGAACCTCATGATTAATCTTCCATAGCTTTAATCACAAAATCTCGTAAACTTAAAGTATCACTTTCTAAATCAGATACTAATGCGTCCATTTCATCATCACTTAAATCCTCTGAGACATTTTCTGCAACAAAAGAGTACAATTCTACACTATCGTTTTGTAATTCAGTAACACGTTCATCAAGCTCCTTTTCACTCATTTCAACAACTCCTTCCTCTGAATAAAATCTTTCTGAAACGAACGTTCATATTGTGCATTAATTATTGAACCAATTATTTAGCTTTTCATTAGAAATTTTAGGTGTTGGCAATGTGTTATTAGCTTCCATTCTATTAACTTCTGATTGAGAAAAAATTATTGTCTTGCACTTGCCACAGCTCATTTCTCCTAAAAAATCTTGAACAAAATCTTCATTTGTTTTACATTTACAACCTCTTTTAATTGCCATTTCCCAAATGGCATTAAGATAATCAATACCTTTAATTCCTAGCATAAATACTCTCCTTTCTTCTGCACACTTTCTTTCAATTTTTCACATTAGAATTCTTCATGTGCCTCGCTAAATCAAACCAAGATTGCATGCTATTAATATCTTTTTCACTTGCTCGTAATTAGATCCTGGAAAACGCTTATTCCGTTCACGCACAGTTTCAATTGTTTAGTAACTTAATCTCCAATTTGGTTCAATCGTTCGTCGTCCATAAACCTTGCGACCTCTACCATTTTCAACTTCTGTCACTTCAAACCATTGCCCTGTTTTATCGTATTTAATTACATCACCTTTTTCTGGTTTGTAACTGAATGAAAACACCTTTTCATCCTTAACATAAAACGGATACATGTCACTCACTCTCCTGTACAAAATCTTTCGTGTTTACATTATCGAATGCCCATTAAAATAGTTGTTACTCGTTCACCAAAGTCAGTCATGTTTATTTCTTCATCATACATCTCTTGGGCCTCATCTTTGATTTTTTGAAGAGTTACAGCTTGTTCTATTAACCACTCAACCAACTGTTCATCTTGGATATCAGTAGTGCACTCATAGTTACCTTCAACCGATGATTTTAACTCTTCTGCTCGCTCTAAATAATTATCCATTAAATAACCTCCTGCACATTTCTTTCCTATAATAAACACTTACCATAAAGACAATTGTTTAAAATCTTGATTATTTGTTACTTTAGCTTGCTCAGCAACGTATAAGTTTTCAATCTGTTTTGTCTTAACGGATACAGTTGCTATGGTATCATTGTGATTCCCCCCATGAGCTACAAGTCGAATACGATTGATATGAAAAACATCTTTATTATTCATTCCACCGCTATTCCATCCACACGAAATAGCTTTACCTCCTACTCGTAGAATTCGGGTGATTTCCCTTTTTAAATTACTCCAATAGGATGCTCTTGTGAGCTTCCCACCTTGAGTATCTAATCCTACTGATTCATAGGCTTCTTTTACTTGACGGGGAGAATATGGGGGATCGAACAATGCAACATCAACAGATTCATCATCAAACAATTTCAAAAATTCTAAGGCATCCATATGATAATCAGTTTCATATTTGTTACTCAAATCATTTGTCAGGTGAGCAAAGCTATTGTTATTTGCAAATGGATCTATTATTAATCCACCTATTAATTCTTCTTTTAAAAGGTCTTGTATAGAATGGATTTCAAATGTATTTTTATTTGGCATATTCCAAGTTCGATCCATTGTTAGCTCCTGAACAGAATACGAATAAGGTTCAATTAGGTCTAGAAGATTATCTATACTATGAAATTTAATATTTTCTTCTTTTTCTACACATGAAACGTAAAAGTCATATGCGTAAAATTGTGTACAGTTTACAAAGTCTTCATTAGGTGCTGGCGCTTCTTCATCGTCTATATTTAAAGCCCAATCTGCAATGTAATACTTTCCAAAATGTTCAACTTGTTCAATTGGTCTATCAGTCATAATACTGCCCCAGTAATTAAATTGAGCCGCACCTTCTTTGAGGATTGCATCTGGGAAATGCTCGTCATCTTCGGGGTGAGTTAAATCATAAAAATAAAACCCATATAACCGTTCTAATTTTGTAAAAGAAGACTGTTTGGCAACCATCTTTATTCCTTCAAATTCAAACTGTATATACATTTCCATATTTATCACCCTTCCTGTACATTTTCTTTTGATTAATCCACATATCAATTACTGTAAAGATGATTGTAAGTTCCAACAAAAATGTATAATAAATAAAATGGTAATAAAATCATTACTGGCCCACCGATTAAAATAATAAAACCCCTTCACTTATTCAATCTATTGCAAGAGAATTTTAAAGCAACTAATACCCATAGATACAAAAATGACAATAGTGAATAGGTAGACAAATCGAATATTGCCATTACTATTTTTGTATTTTTTTATTCCGTTCAAAGTTCCCATGATTCCCACAAAAAAGGATAATGTGTAAAAGAAAATCATCATAGTTTTGCTTATTCCTCCACCTTTACTGTTATTTAAAATAGAGATTATGTATTGATACATTTATAAACATTCTTCGAAACTTCTTCTAGAATGATGTAAGAAACTAATAGATATTCAGGATCTTTTCTTTTAATCAAATGGCGTTCTGTATCGTTATAAAAACATATCGTAGAATTAGACTCACCAACTAATGTAATTTTCCTATACTTCAAACCTTTATAACTGATTGCATCAACATTACTCAATTCCATATACCTTAAATAATTGATGTTACTTAATTTTCTAATTGCCATAATCCTGCACCTTCTTTAATTGCTATTGCTTCTGCCGCTTCAAATTCCTTTAAATATCGTGTATTTGGCGGAAATACAGCTACTTTAGCCAGTCCCTCTTTTAAAAGAAGTTCTTGCACAGACTGGTCATTTACGTACACATAACCCAAAAACCTCCCATATTTATCATATTGAGCACCTTCATCTGCCTCTATTGTTATCCTCTTTGCGGATTCTAATAGTTTAGTTGTACGTGCTTTGGCTTCCTCTGCATATGGTTGCGGTTTTCCAGTTTTTTTGTCTGCCATTTCTGGGCTTTCAATAAGTAAAAAGCGGACTTTTATTTGCTCCTTTTCTTCATTACCAATACCTCTTATTGTTTCAAAAACAGCTGTATCCCCGTCAGATGCCCATAAATATTTCACTTCGATTTGATTTGATACTGTGGACTCTTTAACCGCTTTGTTATTTGAAGCGGACATTGCATTTTCATTCACCTCATAGCTGATGGGCTGCTTATTTTCAATGTCAATATTGTCTTGGTATCCACACGCCGACAATGCTAAAGTGAGTAGGCTAATTTTAAGTACTTGTTTTGAACGCATCATATTTCCTCTTTTCTTTATATTTTCTATTACTATCTAAGCATGATTAATGGATTTTGAAAAAAAATGGAGCAAGCATACTCTTTGAATCTTGAATTAGTCCCATATTGAAGGTTCAACTATTCAACTACGTGACTTAAAATGGATAAGAGCTCATTTTCTTTGAACTAGTCAGTTATAGTTATTAACTTCTGTTTCAGATTTTACCTCTCTGACTACCATATAAGAGCCCTTAAAGTTTTTAGTTTTTATGAAAACAAATAAGTTGTACTAGCCTTAAATAAGTTTAAAAAAAGGCACAAAAAAACACCGCATAGCGAATAAACGCTAATACGGTGCTTCCGTGCTTAGTTGTGTGTTTAGATATAGATGTTTGTATATTTAATTATATGATGCTTCTTATCTATTTTCAAAGGTTTATTTTGCTCCAACTTCCTTTAGCACGACATGGGATTAAACAAAGCATTATTTTTAGGTTTTATCATGTTAAGTAGTATCTTTTCTTCAAAAAAGTACAAATTCGTAATTAAATACACTTAACGAATTATGCTTAATGGAGGCCCTTGCGAATAAATTGCAAAGCTTCTTTATACTAACAAATAAATAGGTTTACGGAATAACTTGTGCCTTATACAACATTCAAGTCTAGGATATACCCCTTTAAAACATGCGGGTTGGCTTTTAAATCAAACGTGAACATCATATATTTAATCTAATTTCGTCTCAATCAGCAGTGTTTTAAAATCCCTTTTAATTTTTTCCTTTTGATTTTTAGTTACACAAATTTTAAGAAGAAGAAATTTCTTTGTGAAAAAATCAATGGCATCTTCTATAGCTTTTTCATTCCAAGATGGATTCTGCTTTATAAGGTATACATTTGTTTTGCCACTCAGATATCCATTATTCACATTAAATGGATTATTAAATTTCACTACATAGAAATTATTAAAGTAATCCACTAAAATATCCGCATCTTGTCCCAGCAATTCGAATGCTATAGTATTAGCTCTTAATTCCGACATTAGATATTCTAATGTCATGGCAGGTAATACAATAATATTTAACCAAGGTTTCCGTATCTCATTAAATTTGGCATGTACTAGCTCGTGAGCTAACACATATTTAGTTCGATAAGGCTGTTCATACCATTCAGTAACAGTACCCAAATCAATACAAATACCCTTTCTAGAATAAGAACCACTTTTTCCTCTCTGCCAGTTGTTAAAAGAAAGGGGTACATATTTATTAATACTTAGCATTTTTTTAAAATCTTGCATTTCTTCTTCAATTGCCTTTTCAATTAGTGAATTGTTTACCATTATTGATCCATCCTTTTGTTAATATGGACTTAAAAAATAGAAAACCACCTTATATGGTGGTTTGTTTTTTTGCAAGCTACGATAGATTGACATGCTGTAATATACTTGTTATCAATAATTATAACATCCATTAGTAAATATTCGAAAAAAAGATTGAACAAAACAGGAGATGAATTCCATATAAAACGTTGAATTAACAATGTTTAGAAGATTTTTCGAACAAACTTTTTTATAAAAAATAGGCAACTGTAATAAGTTATATCATTGGTTTTAATCAGTCTTTTTTATAAAACCAAATTTTTAAATTCTTCATCGTATCTTACTATATGAACGGGTTTATACTTTTTCAAAATATATTCATTTGCTTCTTCTTTATCATCGAAAGAACCATCAATATAACCATTTATAGTAATTTTCAAATCCGAAAACTCGTACCTATTATAACCTTCGTCGGGATTACAATAAAAAACCACATACTTATTATCAAGTAATTTAAGGTCTACTGAAATCGCTAATCCTTCACTACTAGGACCTATAAAAAATTCAGCAATACTCATGAAAACTCACTCCTTTTGTTCAGTCTTTTTTATAAATCTACACTACTTCATCCTGCAGCGTGATTTTATTTTTTCCTGTATTCTTAGAAATGTACATACGCTCATCTGCTGTCTTTAATAGTTCATCAACTGAACCCTGTCCAACTGCTATTCCGATTGACATAGTGATGTTTATTTCTTTACGAACCGCTTCTAAAATTTTTTCAGCAAGGCGCTCCGTAAACATGGTATCTGTTACAAGACCTATTAACTCTTCTCCTCCATATCTACTCGCAAATCCATATCCGTTTAATACTCTCCGCATAATTTCACCGGTTTGTTGTAGAACAAGATCTCCATGTTCATGACCTTTTTCATCATTTAACTTCTTGAAGTTATCGATGTCACAAAAGATGATTCCTATTTCTTGCTGTCGAGCTAATTGTTCTGCCTTTTTATATAGCCAGCGACGATTATATAACCCTGTTAAAGCGTCAGTAATAACATTGTCACTTGCTTGTCGTAGCATACTTAAAAGCTGTGATGTATGTTGTATATGATTAAGAGCAAAGTATACCGTTGTACCAGCCCAAACTATGCTATCTGTATTAGTAGTAATAGTTAGAATAGCGGAGAGTACGATAATAAGTATCCCAAATCGTTCATTGAATTCACTGTATCTATAGCCACCATAAACTAGATAGAGTAATAGGATAATTAATGCCATTCCTTTTATAAACGGAATGAATGTAGCTACTAATAGTGTAGCTATCAGTATTTTTGTTAAAAGCAGTTCATTCATTAACCATGGCTTTATTAACTCCACTAGAAATAAACTTATTACTAAAAAAGGAATGTAAAAATTTAATTGTAAGGGTAGCCACACGTAAATACTAGCTGAAATTATTAATAATATTTGGCTAATTAACAGTAACATGTTCTCTTTTCTTGCATTTTTCAAACTTATGGCCAGGTTAAACTTCAACCTTATGTATTGATATAAAGCACTCATTACAATAGCTAGTAATGGCATTCTTCTCTTCCCTTCTCTTTATTTTGTTTTAGCCCTTATAAAACTGGGTCCATCCTAACTGTATATCCTGAAACACCTAACATAACGTTCGCTTGTTGAAAGCTTCCCAAAATACTTTTGTGCCTCTTTAAACATTTCAGGGACTGCTGTATCAACTGCCTCTTGAAAATCCTCCCGCATTTCATCACCTTCCGTTACTGCACAATTCTTTCAAATATTAAGCTTTCATACGTAACCAGCATTTATAGCACAATTGATTATTGTGTTCTTCAGTATTTTTTCTAGCTGACCATTCAATTTCGCAAAACTCACAATTGTATGCTTCAAATGGCGAATCTTCTAAGAGTTTGTTTGCTTTTTGCAACGTTTCATTTGAAAAGATTTTTTCACCTTCTTTATATTTTGAAATAATCAATTCTGCTTCATTGATCCTCATTGTGTCCCATCCCTTCTTCTTAAAATCCTCTTTTCATTCAAATAAGCATTTATTCGTATGCGTTTTTCTTTGTCGCTCAAACCTTGCTTTGTCCAGTTTTCACAAAGCTTTTCAAGTTCATTCTTTTGCTTTATAGCTTTATAAATATCCATGTAAATACCCCTTCCTTTTGCTGAACAATATTTATCAAATTAGAAATAGTTTTATTCTGTATACGATACATGTACGTTATTACTAAAGCTCCTATTGCAAATTGAATTATCCAATGCATTAATAGAAGTTGTATTGGAGTATCTACTAATATTAAAACGCCTGTAGGAATAAAACAGCATAATAATCTGTACTGAATAAAATTTATTTCTAATTTCATTCATTTTATTTTTAATATTTGCAATAGCAAGATTTACTTCTTTCTGTTTCTGCTGTTGTTCATATTTTCTTAATTTCTTTACGATGTCATTTGCAGTATCATTCACAATTCTCCTTTCTATTAATTTTTCATTTTGCTCATATTGTTCAGTTAAAATATGCGTTTTACTGTTGCCACTTCTGCTACTTGTAATGTCGTATTGTTTGCCATTTCCTCAATTTCCTGCAATGTGTATTCCCATTCGATTTCAAAAGGAACATGTGAATCAATAAACTCAACCACTTTATCTGCACCTTCGATATTAGCTTTTCTTTCGTTTACTAATACTTTAAATTTCTTCATTGTGATTCCCCTTCCTGAATAAAATCTTTCGAATAATTCTTAAACCAACACTGCGTCAACTGGCGCGCTATGGCGATATGATAAATACATTTCGCCTTTTACTAATCCTTCCATTGCTTCTTTTAACGATTCTTCACTTTTAACACTTATCCCAAAAGTTCTGTTTGATGGACCACAAACTCCGTAATCAGTGTCAACGATTGTATATTCATTACGGCTTTTTGAAGCAGCAATAATAAAACGTACATTTTTTATTAAAATTTCGAAGTTTTTCGTTTTACCTTCCTTGAATTGAATGAATTCACCAACTTGTTTTTCTTTTAATTGGTCACATAAAGCTTTTAAGCTTTCATAATCACGATTGACTCCCATATTGGCTTCCATATATAAAAATTGGAATCGGTTGCTATTCCATTGTTCTTCGAAATAATTTTTAAGTGCTGTTGTCATATTAGTTACCACCTTACTTAGATTTTTCACCTTCATTATCTTCATACGCTGTGCGTAATAGCTCGCTTGTAACCTCTGTACGCTTATCTTTATGGGCTGCTACAAACTCTTGTTTTTGTTCAACTGTTTCACCTTCAAACGTAATACCCAAAAACGTTTCAATCGCTTTTACTTCAAAATTAAGAGCATCTAATTGCCATTTCTCCATTTGTATTCTCCCTTCTTTAACTGCACATTTTCTTTCCTTTACGTTCTTTTTGTTTCCACAAGGAGCTCTGTTGCACTTCGAACCATAATATTGAGAACCAAATACTCTTTGCCTTTAACGGTGAACAAGCTACCCTCGCCCAAGGTTTTTTCAGTTTCCAAAACGGCACTCAAAGGGTATTCACCGACAAATGAAGCATTGCAAATGTGTTTAATAATGGGCTGATTTTTTAAGCGTTCTACCTCAGCAATTAGCGCTGGCACATCTTCACGAGTATGAGCAATAAATTCAGCGTCATTATGCGATAGTGTTACTGTACCTAAATAATTAAAACCATCTTTATTCCAAATACCTCGTTCTTCCTCATCATACTGCCAAGGCCCTGGTTCAGCTTTCGCCACACGTTCTTTAATTGCATTTAATCGTTCTTTATTCATTGTTATTCCCCTTTCGACTGCTGCACATTTTCTTTCGATTAATACTCATAATGTTTAGTAACTACAATTGGTCTAAAATGTCTTTTACTTCCTGTATTTCGTTCTCTGTTAATGATTGTGTTATTGAGTTCATAGGCTTTCTTGTTCCCTCTTTTTTTAAAGAATAGTCCTGTATCCCTTGCGTTAAGATGATTAACTGAACGATAACTTTTCAACATTCACGACATCATATATCATATTTTCATTGTTCTTTAATTGTCCAATTACAAAGCCACAAGGAAATACTTCTCGACCTGCAGCAATCGCCTCATCTTTCTTTTCAAAAGGTTCAGGTTCCCATACCAAATCTTTACTGTGTGCGTATGTCCAATAACCTTCATAATTCTTCATTTCAGTTTGTGCTCCTTCTTTCAATTCCCTACCCAATATACCTTCCATCATTTTAACTGAAAACTGTTTTAACATATCTATCACTCTCCTAGCCCATAACGAATTGAACAAATAAATAAGAACCCGCTTCAAACACCCCCATAGCCATGTTAAAATTTCCATGACAAAATGGTTAGTTTGAAGCGGGTTCTTCCCGTTTGTTAAATTCTATTGATATTATCTTATCAAATCACTTAATACTATACAATAGTCAAAGTCTCACAACTAATTTCACATATCTCAATGCCATTGATTAACTTCCATGAGTGAGACATTTATACTGAACCTTTGTACTACTAATGTTGTATGTTTTTCAAATATGCTATTAATAATGAAAACCTATATACTCAAGTACTATCAATCTTTATACATTAATTCAGTATACGTATCACCAATTGGAGTTGCAGTTTCAGAAATATAAGTATTGATTACTGTACCCATAGGATTTTTCACTACATTTTTTACTTTGTGATATATTACATCTTGATTTCTCTTTTACATTAGATAATGAAAAGAAAATTCTTACCCTTTCCTATACAACTTCAAAAGGAAGTACAACAAATAAAAAAAGGCTATTCCTTATCGAAAGTAAAAAAAAGAATCAGTATGAGGAAATAAAACTATTGAATAATGATAATGAGGATGGCTTTTTGGGAGTGTATACTAATTAAGGATATTAGCCACTCAATTTTGCTGAATTGTTATTTTAATTAATGAATATTACAATAAAGTTGTGAACTGTTAATCGTTTTTTCGCAATGCTTTTTTTATAAAAAAAGTTGAATACTGTATGTTGTTTAAAATCGCTACATAAACGATTTCAAACAACATACTTCACTATTAAAATAGCTAGTATACAACTTTATTGTTAGTTAACACCTTTTAGAGTGTTTTACTTTACTTAGTGCGTTACGCTTGATTTGAAATCTTCTAAAGAAGATTGATCAGCATGATAGAAAATCATGTCACCCTCCTCAAGATGAAAGTTATTACCATAGCTATCTACAAAGTTTGATGTGAATCCTTCCATATCAGTCCACTGACTCATGTAATATGCGTCATAATAGTGTAGATACGGATTATTAACATCACCTTCTTGAATAGTCTCAATGTCGAAATTAACGATAATATATCCATTATTTAAGAACAAAGGATGATTTTCATTCAGCATCCCTACACGTCCTGCTTCCTGAACCGAAGAATTCTGCGGCACAACATATAGTTTTGCTGGCAAGCTATATTCGCTATACCATGTTTGTTCTTTAGAAACGACTTCTTTTGGTGGAATCATCGTATCTTGAGGTACCTGGTTTTCCAATGGACCCATATAAGTACGAAGTTTCCAGTTTAATATTTGCCATCCATACGGGCCTGTTTGAGTAGGCTCTTTAGACATATGCTTCATGTAATTACGTGCAAACGCCGTTTCATAAAATTCGTTTTTAGTCTCTTCTAAATTGAAACGATCTGCAAAATTATAATAATGGCTTGCGTTATTTGCTAATTCATTTTTTGGCACATTTCGTAACGTCTCATTTAATGAAACTGTACGGTATGTCTTATCTTTATCCGAACCAATTTTAACGAAGTAGTTGTTATCATCATGGTAATACAAGTCTACTGGTTGGCGGTTTCTACCGTCTTTCGACACATGATAGAATCTTGGTGTAATACGGATTGCATCTTTGATACTCTCCATGTCTCCTTTTGTCTTCATGTCGAAGCGGAATTTGTAACCTGTTTTCACGGCTACATTTTGGTATCCATCTGGATGACTACCATGACGTACTGGAAGAACAAATGGATTATTGTTACCTCTTTTATCTCCATCGATGCCTTTTAACCCTACCCAATAAGAATTATTGTTAGGTGTAACACCATCACTTTGTCGGAAAGCAGTCTTCCAGTTATAATCCGTTATGTCTGTTATATGAAGATCATATAATCGACCAACCACATCAACCTCGATGGAATCTGTTGCGACGTGCGCAGCTGATAATGAGCCTGCAGGTGGTACATTAAATGCTGGATTAGGAATTGTAATGTTAGCATGATGCTCAGACCCACCAAAGTCACCGTCTGTTAACGCATTTATCGCGAACGCTCGGAATTGAATTGTATACTCTCCTTCAGGTACCCATACAGGTAAGAAGAAGTCGGCTGTTAAACTTTCTACAGGAACCGTAATCCACGTATTTGCTGGATAGAAACCTTGTTTTGTGGCTGTGTAAACATCGAATGGGAACATCACTTGTTTTTCTTTGATATATTTCGCATAGTCACGATTACCGTAACCAGGAATATCACGGTGTTGCCCCCCTGTTGGCATTGTCACTGTGAATGGTCGATCCAAAATAAACGCATGTCTATCCTTATCAGGGTCAGCTGGATTTGAACGTATCGGAGGTTTAATCCGTTGATCGTGTTCTTTATCGTCTGTAGCCTTTGAATAAATAACTACGGGTGTATGGACTGTGACTGGATTCACGTCAAAAGGAAAGTCTTGAGCTGTAGCTGAATTATCGATAGAAAATACAGGTTCGTAATGTACTTTACCTGTACTCGGTGATTCAAAGTAGTTTGTCTTTAACGGATCAATTTGTAGGCCTGTTTGTGCCATGTCAATCATGCCAGGGTCAGGTATCTCCGTTGGTTTTGGTCCGTTTGTTACTGTACGTACATTATCCATAATGATTTTGCTTTTGAATTCTGCACGGTCATTTTCAACTTCATTATCTCCAATTTCTGCTTCTGCAGCAGCTGTCGCTTCGCCTGTGATATCAGGTACGCTTGGTCTAGAACTACCTCCATCTATTGATTCTGAAGGTAATACAATTTCAACACACTCAGGCGGGAATACGTGATCTTCTACAACATCACTATGTAGACCATCAGCTGAAACATCAGTTATAGCATCTATTTTCAGTAACCCACCTGGCAACGCGTAGTTCGTAAATTCAGAGTGTGTTAAATTCCAAATGTTATATTTGAGAATTTCCCAGTAAGTAAACGGTCTTTCAATACCGTTAATAGCCACTTCCTTATCTTCACTATCTGAATGGGATGTATAGTGAGTATCTCCATCTGAATCGGTCCATGAAGTTTCCCAAGTTAAATCAAAATGTTTCGATACCTTAATACCGTTAAATACTGACTTCCCTGTCCTTTGTACAAAGTCCTGTTCATAGGTGTATTCCTCACTTTGAGCATCGGCTCGTAAATATTCACTTGATGGGATACCTTGTACTACATCAAATTCACCGCTATCTGAGCTAATGCTACCGCTCGGACTCGGTTCCATTAGACTTTTTATTAAAGCTTCGCCATCCGCTTCTTTTACGAATATAACTTCACAGGATGCTGGTGTTACTTCAGGTTTATCAGAGCAAGCTGGATCTTTATCATTAGGGTCACAACCTACTGAAAATTTAATTGTAGCTTTTGCGTAACGTTTTACTTGATCTTCAATATAAAGCTCAGCTGTGTAGAGTCCTTTTTGAGTAATACTCGGACCAGGTACCCCGTCTTTTTCCCAATAGCCGGCTTCAGCTTGATTCGGCTTTTTAGGATTTTTCTGCGATTTATTCGAATTAAGGTTAGTTTTAATCGGTGAGCCTACTTCACTTCCATCATTCTTTTTAATAGTAATTGTGGTGTCTACCTTTGTACGATTATCTGAAACGTACTCATATCCATCCATTGTGAATGAAATGCTATCACCAACTTTTACCTTATCTTGCTTTAGTTTAAAAGTTACAATGTCTGGCCAGTCAGTTCTTAATACACGTAACCATGTTGGGTTGATAGAGTTAAAGTCATCATTCCCTGTTACATTGTCTGCTGCCCCACCTGCTTCATAAGCTAGATCGCGGATATAATAATATTTATTTCCATATGACTCATAAGTATCAGGATTTACTATGTCACGTCTTTCAACAGCCGTTGCCATATACTCGGGGTTACCATTATAAACGTTTTTAAAATCATCTTTACTTACCCTGTCAACATCGATAACATTTCGAGCTGTAGAAACATCTTCGGTGACCAAATGATAAAACGCTTGTCCTTTATAGGCAGCCGTAATTTTAGAACGGTCAACTCCTGTGTTTTTGAATGGAACTTCCACAGTAAATGATGTATTTTGGTTACTCATTGTAGATTTATCAAGAAAAGAATCTCCATATTTTCCATCATACAGTGTTGGATAACGGTATCTTCCTAAAACATGTTCTCCTACTGTATCGTCAACACGTTTTAATAACTTACCCCCAGCTAAATTATCTTCTTTTAATAATATTTCATGGTTGAAGTATGGTAATGTCCCATCTGGGTCTGCTTCAGATGTTACGACACCACAAATTTTAAAATTTAAACCAACTGGCTTGATTGAACCTACAGTTAGGTTTAATTCTTGAGAATCCTTGTCGTATCTATTTCGGGAGTCATAAGCACGAACATAGAAAGATACTTCTTCTTTCATAGAAACTTCATAAGGAACAGTTAGTGTAGCTTTTCCATTTGAAGTTGGGACATTATCCCACTTTTTTAATGTTGAAGCGGAATTCTTATCTTTCACATATACTTCTACATATTTTATCGGAGCCTTTTCGTCGCTTTGTTCTACTTCAATTTCAATATTAATTGCTTTTTTTATGGGGTAGCACCCTTTTCCATCTACAGGTTTTTCTTTGACTGCAAATTTGGTGATTTTAGGTGCATCTCCAGGTGCTTTAACATAGATTTTCCCGTTTGTATATTCTGATGTTACACCAGAAGCAGAAATAATATCATCGATTTTTAAGCGATCATAGGCTGTCTTAGGTGATGGTGGTGCCATATTGTAAGTAGATATCTTTCCAGAAGAATAATCACCAATAACTTGATGCCGCTCTCCACCAAAAGCATCTACCCAATCTCCAATACTACCAGGATTAATCATAGTAACAGTTGCACCACTTGAACTTTTATAGCGATACGTATTCCCTATTGTGGCATTTGTAGTACTATTAACAATTTCTGTATACCCATCAAAATACCAAGTCGAACTACCATCTAAACTCGGAGTAACTGTTAGTGGCGTTGAACTATCTGTAGAATTTGGTGGTACGTTAATAGCAGCAAATGCACTTTGGGTCACTGCAGAAAAGAAGATTAGTATGGCTAGAAAGGTAAGCCATACCTTCTTCTGTGATTTTATGAGCATTTAATCACTCCTATTTATTCTTCTCTACTTCAATCCAAAAATACTCTAATCTTTGTCCTGAACCAAATCTAACTTTAAAATCTCCAATATTTTCAGTAGTTACATTTCCTCTAAATTCACGTTCACCTACAGGAACGTCCTTTTCTTTTGCATATGCTACACGTGCTTCTTTTGCTGAATCATTAATTTTACTTTCTATTGACGAAAGCTCTGGATACGCAAGATTGAATAGTTGAAGGGTTAAGTTAATTGTATTTTCGCTAGTGTAATCAAAGCTAAATTTCATATCTTTAGTTTTACTATTGATTTGGACACCAATTTGAGTTGACAAATATCCTGGTGGTAACGTATTTACCCAATTTGGTTCCTGCAGATGTATTAACGCTCCCGCTTCTTTATATTTAAAGTTTGTTTCTTTAACATATTGTTGTCCTTCGATTAATAGCTTTTTAAATCGAGGATCATTAAAGGCAAATTCAGTTACTTTGTAATTAGGAGCTACATCGTATAATGATTTATCGTTAGAAACTACCTTTTGAAAGTCCTCAAAACTCATACCTATACTCATTTTAGGAATATCTGTTTGAGTAGGCTTTTCTTCCACTGGCTTACTTGTTGTTTTCTCATAGTTTAATGCACGATATAAAAATACAGCATAGTGTGCTCTTGATAGAGATTCGTTTGGTTTGAAAGTAGTATCATCGTATCCAGTCGTAATCTCAGCCTCAAAAAGAGCTGCAATAGCTTTACCTTCATCGGATGTTTTTGATACATCTTTGAAAGGATGTTGCCCTTTTGCTGTTAAGTTGAAGGCGTTGGCAAGAATTAAAGCCATTTCTCCACGTGTTAATTCTTTATTTGGATTGAAGTTTCCGTTTGCATCGGCTTTAATCAATCCCGTTTGTTGTAACTGCATAATTGCGTCATAGTAAGGATGCGTTTTTGGTACATCTTTATATGCCTTTAACCCAACTTTAGGGGTAAGGGTTTTAACACGCTGGATTAATATAGCTGCATGTTGTCTGCTAATTTTCACATACGGCTTAAATGTCCCATCATCGTAACCAGTGATAATACCTTTGTCACGCATTTCATGTAGAATGTCATAGTACGGATGAGCACTAATAATATCCTTGAATGGGTTTTTGTAAGTAGCTGCCTCTGCTTTAGAATCATTTCCAGGTATTGCAATTACAGGTGTAGCAATACATAAGGCCATAGTAGCAAGTATTAATTTGTTTGATTTTTTTCTATAAGTACCACGTTTCATAATTTTCTCCTCCGAATGCATTAATTTATTTTATAATCTAATTTTACCATTTATAGAGGATGTATCAAATTTCCGAAGGTCTTTAGGGCTCAAGCTGTTTCTCCTGTTTGAGACGCACTGCCTGCTCTATTGATTCATTAATGGCGCATAGATCTTCACTAGACAGTTTTTCACCAAAGAAAGTGAGGTTATCAGAGTTTTTAAGTGTATTTTGAAAATCCTGTAGATTTTCAATCATATCACTAGTTTCTTCTGTTTCTTGTATTGGTTTTTTTTCATTAAGAGTTGTCTTATTTTGACTTTCTAAAATGGATAACATTTCGAGATTTATGGGTTCTTTAATCTCCCCAATCTCTAAATTTCCTTTGTCAGTAACTAAAATCTCAATTGAATACCCACATTTACATGCTCGTTGAAAACGATTTTCTAATGCTGACATCTTCCCATCTGCAATACGATTACTTTTACATTTTGGACATGTCGCATACTTTTCTTGCAATTCAATTAATTGATTAAACTCCATCTAATAAACACCCTCTTTCATCTATTATCCTTGCTAATTAATCATTTTTCTGCTGAATAATAATACAGTCCAATCGGTTTATCTGTTGTTTACGTTAAACACCACTCATTTCAAAAACAATTTTAATAAAAAGAAAAGAACCCGCTTCAAATGCCATTAAATAGCCATGACATATGTCATGACAAAATGGTCATTCTTGAAGCGGGTTCTTCCCGACTTATTAATTTATCTACGATTTATCTTAACAAAATTTTTTATACTATACAATAGACATTAGAAAAACACTATACCGTTTTACGTTTTTGGATACGTTCATAGGCGTCTCGATACACTTCGTCGTCGTCTCTATCACCAATAGCAATGATTTCTGTAGTTGAAATTACAGAAATCATTGCTCGGTGAAAACAAACATTGATATGAAGATAACACTAGATGATTAGGCTATGAGAAGAAACAACAAATTGAAGCGTATGTAAGATAAGATCTTATTCGTCTAGTTTCATTGTACGACCGAATAGATAAGATGAAATGAAAAAAATAGGGTAATATCCCTGTTCTTTCTAATGAATAAAATAACGAATACTATATTGTATGCCTCACATCATATGTATTCTATAATAAACAAAAGAACGACACATAGGAAAAGAAGGAGGAAAAGATTATGACAATGTTTTTATTAGAAGGAGATAACGATCCACATCTACCCAAACTATCTCAGCATGGAATAGCAAGCTTTATGCCAGCTTACCTTTCTACAGTTGAAGAGACTAGCAAGAAATACGTGAGGTTAAAAGGGAAGTCGAAGGATGGAAATTATAAGGATATTCTACAAAACCGATTAAACAGATACATTGGAAAACGTATGTGTCTATTTAGTGATTATGAGAAGTATTTTCTAAAAGAAGCTATTTTAACGAAGTTTTTAATAGAAAATAACGAGTATATTTTGCTGTTTGAAGTGGATGAATTGACATATAGAAATGATGATTACTTTAAGAGAGACCCTTATGATTCTGCAATAGAACGTTTTGAGGAAATAAACGAAGAACTTAAAACACGTTATGATGACCTTCAAGAAGTAGTTGAACACTTAGAAACCATACAAGAAAACATTTCAACGTTACATACACCCGAAATAGATTCAGAATTAGATTGGAATGAGATTCAGACTTTACGCGGGTTAATCTTTGCAAAATTAGACACTAATCTTGATGAACTTACCATAAAAACACTTAATTCAGCATTGGAAAAGTTATCGAAGTTAGGTTTTATTAAAAAAATGCAGATGGAAACTGAATAATAATGATTTAATTTAATGGATGGGAAGTATATAAGTGGTTGGACTTACTTTTAAAACAAACATGTTAGAGATATTGAGGTTGTTTTAAAAGTAAGTAGCATTAATTATTATGTTAAAGTTTCATAAATCGAAGTAATGTTCTTAAAAGCTTTTTTAGCCTCGTTTTCGTAATTTCCGTAACAGTTAAATAAAATCACGCCGTTTAATGCTGATAAATTTACTCGCTGTGTATCTTTCGGATCTAAGGATGCTACACACATGAATCCAGGTGATGAAAGATGTACAGGGTTCTTTTTGAAAATTTCCCACGATGGAACCCCATCGTTATATGTAACAGAATACGAATCTCTAGGCAATATATATTTGCTATCGAATTCTTGAGGGTTAGGATTCATAAAAGTACATTCTTTTATCTTTAGAGATTCAGTTTGCATAAAAGCAAATGCGTACTTTAAAGTATCTTCTTTATTAGTAGTTTTAATGGTTGCTAACGTTTTCACTTTAATTTTCCTCCTCCTTTATAAAAACAATGTTATACAAAATTTAAAAGACTATAGTTAATATAACATTTTATCTCTGCTTTTCCAAAAAAGGTATCAAAGAGTCAAAAAGTCTTGGACATATCATCTTCATGTTTTTGAATAACTTTGATCCCTATAAGAAATCTTTTTTCTCCATTATCTATATGTACCTCTATAATAACTTTTTTCACTTTACAATCTCTTCAATGCTTCTATATATATTTGTTACGGTACGATTGATATCCTCTATTGTTGAACTAAGCTTGGAAAGATATTCATTATTTGTTGCCTCCGTTTTCTATAACCAAGTTAAAAATAGTCTCATTCCAAGTGGCAAGGATCTTGTACAAGTTAATTATTTTGATTAGTTTCTTCTTCCACATCTGCTATTTCTATAACATCCCCTCTTTGTAAAAGGACTGCAGCAGTAGCAAGGCCAACTAAAGCAATACCTGTTCCAACTGCTCCTGCCATTTTAAGTAAGAAACCTTTATTTTCTTTATTAATTTCCCACATCATCTTCGCCAATTCCATTACCAAACTTAAGACATGTTCTCTTTCCTCTTTACTAAGATCTTTCACATTACTATTTAAATAATTTAGAAGCCCATCTCTTGTATCATGCAACATTTTCAACGTTTCGGTATTAACTAGTTGGTTCTGATCTAAAATCTTATTCCATCCTACCATCGCTTCTTTAATCACTTCATGGAAATGATTAGAATCTACAAACTCTTTTAGAAAATTTTCAGCTAGTTTCTCATCCTGCGAAATAATTTCAAAAATCTTTGATAAATTTCCTACCTCAGCAGCCTCTTTTAATTTTGTATTTAAATAGAATTGTTTAACACCCAATCAAATCCCCCCTGTGTATATTGATATGTTACATCTCTTAAGAAGATTTTTATACAGCGAAGTCGTGTTTTTTCTTATGAAAGAAATATTTAACAATAAAATTATTCCTTCTAAACGAAATATAGCACCTTAATATTACCATATTAAAGTATAAATATTTCCGCTTCAGGATGCCAATAAATATCAAAAAGGCATCTTGAAGCGGGTTCTTATTTCTTATCTAGATAAATTGAAAAAATTTAACGAAATTCCCGAAAGAATTCTCTTTCCTCATGCGTGTGTAGAGCGATAGCCCAACGGAAGGTGGGAGATGAATTTCGGTTTGGCGTAGCCAAAAAGCAGCTCGTTGAATGACCAGCGCTCGCACACCGCCACGCATACAATCAACCTAATAATATGTCACGTTTCGAACATTACTGGTGCATTTTCGTTACTTTAGAGAATATTAAGTGCTATACTTAGAATTAGGAGGTGTTAAATGTGAATAAGGTTTATGAATACATTATTAATGAATACGGCTATGACGAACCTGTGTTTTCAAATGATCTTAGAGAACAGTTAGATATGACGGATTCAGCAATACGACAAAGTTTGAGACGATTAACGGAAAAGGGAGAATTACTAAGGGTTGAAAATGGAATTTATTATGTACCAAAAAAGAATAGCATTTTAGGAACTCCATACGTAAATCTTGAAAAAGTTGTATTAAGAAAATATATCAAACCAATTGACTGTGATGTAATAGGTTTCACATCTGGAATTAACTTTGCAAATCAGCTTGGTTTAACGTCACAAACTGCAAGTATAAATACAATTGTTACCAACAGGGTTAAGAGGACACAACACCAAGAAATAGGAAAAAAACATGTTATATTAAAATGCTCAAAAGTACAGATAACAAAAAAGAACTATAAGATCCTTCAGGTATTAAATTTATTAGAAGATTATAATCGCATAAGTGAAACTTCCTTAGATGGTGCTAGTTATGCAATTAAAGAGTACTTAAGTGATGTCATGATACCTTCAAATGAGTTTAATGAATATATTAAAAAGTTTTCTAAAGAAACTGTGCTAAGAATAATGGAAACGGGGCTTTATAGTGAATTTACACAAAGATAAAATAGCATTCGAAGAATTTATACCACTCGCAGCTGATCATTTCGGATTTCAATCTTTTCAAATTGAGAAAGACTACTATGTTTCTTTATTTCTAAAGAATTTAATTGAGGTTGCACCTGAAATCATATTTAAGGGTGGAACCTCTCTTTCTAAATGCTATGACGTTATTAATCGATTCTCTGAAGATATTGACTTAACAATATACTTTGATCAAGAAAAACTAAGTAGAGGGGCTTTAAAAGCAAATCAAAGACCGCTAATAGATGCTATTATGAAAACAGTAGAAAGTTTAAAGTTTTCTTTTTTAAACAATGAAGATGAAAAAGTTGTTTCTGGACGCCACTTCAATAAATATAAGGTAGGTTATGAAAGAAGCTTTAGTAGTGATGGTATGCATATGCTTCAGCACATCTTAATCGAGACAATGTTAAGTTTTAGACCATATCCTTGCGAAGAAAAATTCGTTAGTAATTACATAACAAAATTCTTAGAGAAATTAGAACGCTACGATTTAATTGAAAAGTACGAATTGCAACCTTTTAACATAAGAATACAGTCAATTGACCGTACATTTTTGGACAAGCTTTTTGCTATTTGTGACTATCACGAAGCTGGAGATTATAAAGGAAAATCGCGACATTTATACGATATACATATGATTTATCAAAGCGATTTTTTAAAACTAGATATATTACCCACATTAGTAAATCAAGTTATAGAAACCAGAAGAGACGGTAAAAATACATATTCTTGTCAAACTGGTTATAAACCCGTAACTATACTTCAAGAAATAATAGATAAAGAAGTATATAAAGGAGATTATTACACCAATACAAAAGAGTTCTTATCAGAATTTGTTAATTATGAAGAAGCAATAAATTCATTAAAAGAGATTATTGCTAAAGGATGGATACCAAATGAAATACCTGAACAAACCGCGCTTGTCTCAGAATCTGTAAAGTGAACTACCCACCACTTAGTAGCTCTTAAGAGCTTACTTGAAGTGGGGGCTTCTCGGTTAGTCGTTACTTTTGATAGCTAACGAATTAGTCTGAAAACAGCCGAGCTAACTCCCTTGTTCCAAAGGTTCTTTTACTGTCATTTATGCTAACGCTAATAGACGTATTGCTTCATTTTTGATATTGATAGCTGAATTGTAATCTCTATCGAGATTTACACCGCATTTACAAGAATATACTCTTTCAGACAATGATATATCTTTCACACTACCACAACTGCTGCATGCCTTTGTAGAAGGAAACCATTTATCTATTTTAACAAGTTGTTTTCCTTGCTCTCGTAATTTATAAGCTAAATAAGAAGTGAACATACCCCAACTATTGTCAGCGACACTTTTTCCAAAGTTTAGTGCTTGTGACATCCCTTTCATGTTTAGGTCTTCAATAGCTACCACATCGAAATTGGTAACTAACTCTTTAGACTTATGATGAAGGAAGTTCTTACGTTGATTCGCTACTTTTTCATGCAATTTAGCTACACGAATACGTTGTTTGTTCCAACGTTCTGAGCCCTTAGTACGTCTTGACAATATTCGTTGCTCCTTCGCTAATCGGTCTAACATTTTACGATAGAACCTAGGATAATTGGCTTTCTCATCCTCAGAACTAACGTATAATCCATCCATTGCAAAGTCTAATCCAACAACTGTTTCTACTTCTTTTTGTACAATTTCTTTTTCGTATTCAGTTAAGATGGACACATAGTATTTACCGGAAGCCGTCATGGAGATCGTACATGACTTGATCCTATGGTCTTGTGGTATTTTTCTATGTTGTTTGATACGTACCATTTTCAGTTTTGGTAATTTGATATGACCATTAAGCAATATAATATTTCTGTTTACTACATTCGTTGTATAAGACTTTCTGTCTTTTTTACTTTTGAATGTTGGGAAATCATTGTGACCACTAAAGAAATTCTTATAGGCAGTTTGCAAGTTTAATTGAGCATTTGCCAAAGCTAATGAATCAACTTCTTTTAGCCATTCAAACTCTGCTTTGTACTTTGCTGGAGTTGGAAGCTTTTGTATCTTTAGTTGTTCCTTATCACCTTTATATTTCTCATACACTTCTTTACGTTCAGCCAACATTTTGTTATACACAAAGCGTACACAACCAAAGGTTTTATGCATCAGATATGCTTGTTCTTCTGTTGGATACAAACGAAATTTATATGCTTTATTGAGCTTTGTCATATCATTTCACCTCACTTTTCACCTTGATTTTCAATATATTTCTTTACTACGTCTATTGGAGAGCCACCAGTAGTTAATAAGCAAAAACTTCTTGACCAAAACATCTCTTTCCAAAGTTTATTTTTTACTTGTGGGAAGTCTTTCTTTATCAGTCGAGAACTTGCACTCTTGAAGGCATTAATGAATTTTGTCATTTCTGTATTAGGATGTGCCTTGAACAAGATATGTACATGGTCAACATCATGATTCCACTCTACCAATGTTATATTGTAATTCTCTGATAATCGCACAAACATGTCTTTTGCATAGTCTGACATATCATCATCAAATGCATTTCTTCTATACTTTACAACCAATACAAGATGATAATACAGCAAGAACACTGAATGATTGTTACTATCTAATTTCACTGATATACCAACCTTTATACATTATAAGACTGTTATATCATAGGCGAAATAAAAAGCACAATTAAGTGCTTTTTGGCTACGCCAAACCGAAATTCATCTCCCACCTACCGTTGGGCTATCGCTCTGCATACGCTTGAGGAAGGAGAATTCTTTCGGGAAATTCGTTAAAAATAAGCCCGCTTCAGGATGCCAATAAATATCAAGAAGCTATCTTGAAGCAGGTTCTTATCTAAATGAAATGAAAAAAATTAGTGCTAGAAAAGGGAAGTTTGGATTTCATCTTGTTTATCGCAGCATTGATTATCCTGATAATCCATATAGTAAATGCAATCATGTATACCTGAAGATTCTTCATCAAAAATGATTAATCCTTTTTTAGCATATTCCTTACATGCTAGAACAATATCCATATATATATAAGGTCTGTGCATTATCCCACTAGATATACGTTTATCGACATCGTAATTATTTCTTATTAAACAACTAATTTCAGTCGAACTATTAACCCCATTCTGTATAAGACAATATGCTAACTCCCCTAATGATGCATTTATTGGCAGTCGTTCCTTAAGAATTTCTAACAACTTTTGTTCTCTAACATGTTGAACATTTTTTTCTTGTTTAAAACGCTCATCAATTAGTAAGCTTACCTTATGATAAGATTTCGGACGTTCTTCATTTAACAGTTCCTTTCGTCTGTTGAATACCTCTTCTCTTTCAAGTTCATCAATTATTTTTAACAGACGATTAAACTGACGATTTAATAATGGAACATTAAATTCTACATGCTCCTGTATGTCCAATGGTATATGGATCGTATCAGATAGTTCATCTAGAATTTCATATCCATAGTCTTTATTATTAATTTTTCTTAACATTTCATCTAGTTCATTATCAATTACCCTTAATCCATTCACAACTTCATTTATATCTTTTACCTCTAGGCTTAAAAAATCAGCAAGATGATCCTTACCATATGTAATGGTTTTTAAAGTCTTTGAATGTTGTACAGTGAATTCATACCTCAAAGTTCGACCACATGCGCACTTACCTTCTCGATTTCTGAAACCATAATCATGATATTTGATAATTTTCCAATCCACTACATCTTGCTCTTCCTCTAATAAGTCAATTTCATCAGTAGATTTGATAGCACTAACCTTTTCAGATAACATGAAGTTTCCGAAGATTGTTTCCCTACCTCGCTTTAATTTATTTTGTAAAAAATCACGCTGTTCTTCTGTAACTAGTGATAACAAATAAATTCTTTCTTCTTGTGAAAGAGATTCTAACAACAAAACCACGCCCCTAATCCGTAATTATAGCTCCCTTAATTTTACCATATATAATAGTTTGTTACTTCTCATAGATATATAGGAATCATATCCTGAAGCAGTTGTCAGAACAAAACATTTAGTCAACCTGGATAACTCAATCTATCATATTAAGATGCTTTCAAAAATAAAAAAGGATACGTTAATTCACGCATCCATATTCTTTATGTAGTTATATTACTTCATTTTAAATATCCACTTAATCCCATGCACAAATAACTTTTAGACTCATCAAAAATTCCACAGCCAGGTTCTATTCTAGAAGTGGTGAACCTCATTCATTGTAGAACAAAAACTAAAAATTAAACGTCCATATTGAAGCAAAATCAGCTATAAAATAGTAAAATTAGCATACAGGCTCTTGTTAGCTATAGCATAAGATGGATGGGTGGAAATTATATATGGCCAGTTTCTCGAATAGTCAACTTGAAAAAATTGCGGTAAATGCGGTTACAACAGCAGCATTACTCTACCCTCTTAATTCAAATATACCAGTTGGTGATAAAGGTATATCATTTGACGGTGATATAGAGGTAATGAAAGATACATCGGAAACTAAGGATGCATTCTTAGGAAAAGTTCCAGTACAAGTAAAAGGCACTGAAGTAAAAAAATTCTCTGGTAGGACAAGAAAATTCTCCTTAGAAATAGCTCATTTAAGTAATTACTATAAAACTAACGGTGCTGTTTTATTCGTTGTAGAAATAGATAGATCCGGTAACCCTAAAGTATTTTATAAACATTTGCTACCCTATGAAATAAAGATGATTTTAAAAGCTTATGGACAACAAAAAAAGCGGGTAATCATTTTACGAGAATTGAATGAAACAACAATTTATAAAGTATGTACACGATTCTTAACCGAAGCAAATAGACAATCCAAAAACTTAATAGATAACAACCCTTTCACCAAAGAAAGCTTTACATCATTTAAAATGACGAGCGTTACTTTTAATCCTGAAACAGATAATATTACGGAGCATGATTTCACTTTTTACGGTGTTGTAGGTGATTTATATGTACCAATTGGGATCGGAAGGTTAGAAGAAGAAATTATAGAAGGTATGGATACTCTAATTATTGATGGTTTTGAAACTATAGAAGCTGCTGTTGAGTTCAAAATTAATAAGGACAAGGAGACAGTCACGGTTACTATCGAAAAATCTTTGGAAATAAAAATAGAGAGTTTGAAATATTTTAAATTCAATATAAAAAAATTTATATCTATAGAAAAACAACTTAGGGTTTTACCTATCCTTATAGCTTTTTTATCCGGTAAGGAAATTAAATTTAAGGATACGGGAACTACTTTTGTTGGTGGAAATGTTTATGATGAAACTATACTGCCTAAAATAAAAGAACTACACCAAGACTTTTTAAACTTGAAGGAAGCTTTTACAATTATGAAGATGGATTTGAAAACTGAATTCATTAATGAAACAGGCAACTTACACAATAATATTAAAATTTTAGTAGATTTAATTGTTAATAAGGATTTATCAAAAATTAATAGAGATTCTTTAGGAAATGAATTATTTAGTGGTTACGATTTAGGTGGGTTAAAGTTATTACTGTTTTTGCAATTAAGACCATCTCCTCAATATATGAATGCTTTTTCAGAGGAGATTCTTTCAAAAAATCCTCTTCTAGAGGTGAGGGATAAGAATAATAAATTGATCAAAAAATGCCCAACCTCTCCTTATGTTAGTATGAAAACAGAGGATTTAGTGCAAATAGCAAATATTGATTTCCCTACAATAAAAAGAAGCTTTGACAGAATAAAACCTATCATGGAAAAAGAAACTTTCAATTATATAAATTCATTTTGTTTAAATTGTATCGGTGCCTTTGATGAAACAAATCGTAATGATTTTTTAGACCTCGCTGAATATATTTATTCTCTTCATAAGAGCGGATTATCTGAATTTGAGGAAGAAATTATTCGAATAAATCAATTACAGATTAATTTTAGAAAAAATGGCGGACTATCAGGAAGTGAATCTCGCGAATTGATTACCATGAAACAAAAAACACAAAATGAGGAAGTACTGTTTTGCACTAGTGTTTTGCTCAGTAGTACTATAGAGGCAACAACATTTTTCGAGGGTTTCCCTCATGAATCTAAAGAAAAATACAAGATATACCCTATTTATAATTTATATAAAAAGCAAAAAAGTTAAAATTGTATACCTATGAAATATGCCCGTAGATGCTATTAATGCATTTACGGGCATACTATACTATCTATTTACTTAACACCCAAATAACGTCCCCTTAATTGAAGATACATCTAACCATTCACCATCTAATAGTAAAATGCTGGTCCCCTCAACTTTTTGGTACTGTAGACTATCTCCCTTCCTATATTTAATCGTTTGTCCATTAATCGTCATATTGGCATCTGAATTAAATTCAAATGTTCCCAGCACATACTGAACGTTCTCGTCACTACTAATGAACTCTTTATTGTTGATACCATAAACAGTTACGTCATTAGAAATAAATATCAGGGTATCTATTTTGAGTTTTAGACCAAGCTTTAATTTTCTAATAAAAATCCCATTTTTTGAACATGTCTTTACATTTTCACCGGTAACTATAATTTCACCAAATGTCATTGTATATTGAGGCTCTTTGATATTTTTAATGAAGTAGCCATCTTGAATCTCAATATAGTCATCTGCTACATCAATAATGTTTCTTGTTTCCCCAATTTTTAGGTAGTCACGAACTTTTTCATAACCCCCTTCTTTTTTCCGATACAACGATGTTTGTAAGTGGAATACTATTCTTCCAATTGGAGCTCTTAGTTGTTCTTTCGAATGTTGTAAAATTCCCATCTAAAATACCTCCTCTAATTGTTGAGACAAGATAATTCGCTATAACCTTTAGCAGCTGCATCCTTTTTAGAAGAATATATTTCTTGTGCTTTATAAGGGAAACCACATGATTCATACCAAAACTTTTTATAACCATTAACTATCCCTGCAAGGATACGGTCATTATACTGAAGTCTTGTTCCTACAAAAGCATATTGTTGATAAAATACATTTCCCAAAATTGAAGGGTACCCCTGGAAAAATGCTAAGATTGAAATATCATCTACTGTGTTATACCAATCTTCTTTTGGGATATAAGGCAGCATAAATTTATAAGTAACATCTAAGTGTTTTGTATATACGTTATGTTCGTTAATATAGTAGGCTAGATGTTCCTGTAGTGTATTTACAATTGTGGATCTTCTAACATTATGAAAGGTATCTTTATCTTCTAGAAATGAAATTGTTACATCTGGATCATCAACTAGTTCTTGTCGTTTTCCTTCAAACCATTCACCTAATTCTACATCGTACACTTCCACTTCTTCATCGATAGTGAAGTTAATAATGTTTCCTTCCTTATCTAAATAAGAGAATGGAATTTTTGGTAGCCATACACGATCCAATACTTTGTCACCGCGCTCATCCTTGTATTCTCGATATACATTGAGTAACAGACCATCATAATCAACAATTGCAAAGACTGGTACATAGCGCGCTAAACGATTCATCGAATAATCCAATTCAACTCCATACTGCAATGATAAAGATTTCATAAAAGTCTCAAAGGCTGGTTGAGGATTAACAGGATTGATTTTATAAGAGTCATATCCATTCTCTAATTCGGTTTTAACATTTGTTCTCAAAATATTGACAGCATCATGAGTTGCTGTTGTCATGCCAACTTCATGTTTATGATTTAAGTGCATGGTTTCTTTTGCGTATTGATACTTGTATTCCGTAAATAACAGTGGGACAGAGAAGATGATAATAAATAAAATTATGTAATGTGGTAATTTCAATTAATATCATTCCAATCTTGGTTTTGTACCATGCCCCCATAAGGGAAAGCAATTTCAGGACCATCGCTACCCGGGCCACCGGTTAAGAAATCAAAAAGCATAGTTGATTTAAACTTGGTTTTGTTTTCAACATAAACATTGAAAAAATCTCCGTTTTCTAATTTATAAATTCGTTTATCATAAGGGACATTTGATTCAAATAAGGTCTTTTTGATTTGCTCCCAGTAAACACCGGTATATTGAACCTCATACTCACCTGTAAAGCTATTAGGATTAGAAGGGTCCTTATAAACAGGCGTATATTGCTTCTTCTGGTGTTCAATATCAATAGTAAATAGAACCTCATTCCCTGTATGCAACGAAGTAGCAAAATCCTCATACATTGAAGGCGTAATAAATCCTTTCAAGCGTACGTTATCAACAAATTCCGTTACCGTGTTATATGTGTTTATGTACGCCAGATCTTCTTGTTTCTTATAGTTCTGATACGTTACAAAGTAGAACATAACAAGGGCAGAAAGTATAACGGCGAAGAGCTTTGAGACTGCATTTGGCATTTATATCAACCTTTCCGCATTATTTTGAATCATAAGATATATAAGCAACTATTCCACTTGTATCGTATTTAATGGATTGAGAGTAGTTAGCATAGATTGAAATATAAAAGAGCTTGTCTTTTACATCTTTAGGAGTACTAAATGTAATCCCATCCACTTTCACAGTAACCCCATCAAGATTTAGCTTATATATTGAACTTATAACTTCTGTACCACCAAATAACACTTCTTCAGGTATTTTTGTTTGCACAGAATATACGGTATCTACTGTTCCAGGAGAGATTTCAAACTCTTTTTGGATGTCAGTTATAGGACTCAATGCATAAGCCAAAGCCATTGCAAATATTAACGCTGAAAATCCAATATTTAACGCTGAAAATACAGAACTATTCATAAACAAGGCGGGGACCATCCGACGAAGCGGATAAGCCCCCTTCCTCCTTTCCATCTAAAATGGATTATTGTTTTTCTTGTAAAAATTTAATTGCACGGATAACACCATTTGAATCGCGTTGAACCGAAGCTGCAAACATACCTGATGGGTTAATATATTCAGCATTAGTGACATTAGTTGTTGTAGAAATGTCTGCTGCTGCACCACCCTTATTTACTTTGTCTGCCTCGAATTTAGAATAATACCATTGACCAGTTGAGTTTTTACCAGTTTGTACAAAAAGAGCAATAGTTTCGTCTTTAGCTGTAGATTCGAAGCGGCGTAATGCTGTTAGCACTTGAGAACCACTTACGACTGTATTGTCATAAACTAAGTATTTTTGGTCCTGTAGTTCTGTTGTATTGGCCGTGAAATCTGTTGTTACTGATTTTGCTGAGTCGGCTGCAGGTGTAAATACCATAATGGCGATACTAACTAAAACGATTGCTAGTATAATACCTGCTGCGAATTTGAGTGCGGTTGCTGTTGTTTCTGACATGCATTAATACCTCTTTTCATTGTTTTTATATATATGCTAGTGGCAGAATGCCACGGTTAGCTAATTTAACATATTTATCATATTTTTGGATTCTTTAACCCCGATGTAAATAATTGGGAATATTAAGTAAATGAAGGTTAAACATACTAATGGCCCCATCCCTAAGAAATCCCCTATTTGACCTTTCTTTTCAAGTGATCGTTTTTGATCTTCTCGACGTTGTTCTAAGTAAAATTCGCGTTCCATGTCAATATCATTGAATGCTTCCTTGATAGATAACCGAACAATCGTTAGCTTTAAACGTTCAACTATCTGTTGGAATGGTTCAAATGAGTTATTCTCTGAAAGTTTTACTAAGGCCATCTCTTGTCCACTATCAAATTCTTCTATCGCAACAGTAATAGGCTTTTTGAATGCGATTGAGAATCGTTGTAACCAATTTAGAATGATTGATACACTCATTCCTTCGAAATCTCTAAGAATGGAAATTAAAACAAGAAGTTGATATACTTCCCTCTCCATTAATTTCAAACGCGCTTTGCGTTTTGAAATTAGAATTAGGACCGGGATGAAGTAACTAACAAATGCTATTACTATAGAAATTAAAACTTCCCACCATTGAAGGAATGAATTTGAAACAGTTACCCATTTGCCAGCAATACGCTTGTAAGCATTAGTCACCTCTAAATCATTTGGATCTAGATTTAGTTGATCCGAGATCATGTCTCTAAGCTCTTCTTCTGTAGGTAATTTCTTCATTTCCTTTAAATCTCCAATAACGCTCTTATCAAATTCATTTTTTTGAATCTCAGTTTGCAATTCTTTTTCAGACAACTGCGAAGTAAATATTGATTGTGATACCACTTGATTTAACACACTATTTGATTCACGAATATGAGCAAAAGTGAAAGATGTAACTAAAATAATGAATACTGCTAGGCACGACAGAATTTGTTGTAGTGTTAATTCTCTGATTTCTAGATTTTCATTGGCATCTTTAATCAATTGTTGACGTTCGTGATACTTCTTCGTAAACCTCTGTGGGGACAAGGCTTCGCAAAATTTTTCTAATAAAGGAATTTTCTTAAATAGCCATTCTTCCCACTTGATCCTTGTTGGTTTAAATTCAGATGTATTGTCATTAATTTCTCTCATTTTTCTAACAATTAAGTAACAAGCAACACTAATTGCATATACAGCAATTTCAGAAAGGAATCCAATACGTGAATCATAAAATGATTCAGTAGTTGGGAATTTTGAAATTGACCAGTACTTTGTAGGGAGCGCTAAGAAAATTGGAATCAACGCTAAAGTACTTAAACTACGTAGCGCATAAGACAATTTGGAACGATATAATACTTCATCGTTTAACTCTTTATTAATCGAGGTCAAACCACGAACAAATGAGCTTCCTTCTTTCTCATCAACATTGTCCCCTCGATCTTTCACTAAAACTGCAAGGCCAGCAAATACGCGTAAATAACGAGATGGTGCAACCTCTTCATATGCTGCCAATTCTTTTTCTGAATCTAATGCAGTTAGAATTTTATTAATTCGTTCCGCATGAACTTTCATTTCAGGGCCAGCATATTGTATTGAATCGAAAACAGCATCATCAACCATTTTTGTTTGTTGAAAATTAAATGTAACTCGAACAATATAGTTTTTTAGTTGAATAAGTAATCGATTCTCAACTCGATATACGAAAAAGTCTATTAATACACCAGATAACATTAAGATTCCTAGTAAAATCCAAAACACTATTAACCAAGATGGTCGGACAATCAGTAATACAAGACATCCGACACTAAATAAAGCAATAATGGAGAATATGATTTTCATTACTTCTCGACGAAGAGTATATTCATCATAAACAGATAGTGTTTCTAGTTTTTTACGTATTTTTATAAGAACTGTCCGTAAAATCGGAATTCTCAATATAACGTTGTAACCTTTTTGAGTATATTTATTTAGTATTGTAGGGAACGGTATCCCTTTCCCTGCACCAATCGTTTCTTGTCTTTTACGCTTTGCTCGTAAATACTTATAGTATTGATTGACTACATACAGAATAGTGATGATTAGAGCTACCACTACGATATATTGAGCAAGCATATTCATCTTTTATGCCGCCCCCCAATATTGATTAATAAATGCATCGAATTGTTCTCGATCTTCCTTTGATAATTCAAGCTTTATGTCTTCAATTTTCTTGTCAGAAATTCGATTTACTGCTACATACTTACCATCTCTGTATTCTAAGATTGTATTTTCGACAAACTGTTTTGTCTGTGTTCGCTGATGGAAGAAAGTAGATGCTAAATTAATTAGTAAATCCATTTTCGATTCGCGATCTGCTACATTTTTTAATGCTTCAAAAGAAGATTTCTCGTCTTGATAAGTGATTGGTACACACTCTGTAATTCTTTCAGCGTAACGTTCGCCAGTCGCTTTATCTTGCCTCATGTGAATATTAAATTCCAAAACACTTACTACTTGTTGCTCCGCGATTTTTTCGTCATTGAACATGTTTGTTTTTAATAATGAATTTCGAAGTGAAAATACCAAATCCGGAAATGTTTTGGCATGGTGCGTAAACCAAGTAAATAATGAAGCTACCTGTGCAGATTGAATCATCCATGCTGCAACAGGGTCAGTGGCAACCTCTCCTAAGATAGTTACATCACCGTCAGTCTTTTTCCCTAAATCCAAGCCATCTTGTCCACTGTATGTTTCAGTTTCTTGTAAAGATAGGATATTGCGACCCGAATATTGATTTCTTAAATTTAGCTCAAACTTAGTCTCATGAACACGTAAATTAAGTGCTGGATTTATAAATTCCACCAAAGCCATTAAAAGCGTTGTTTTACCACTACCTTGAGAACCAGTTACAGCAAGAGTTCGATTACCTTTAACTAAAAACAAAAGCATTGTTATTAGTAGACTACTGTTTTCTTGTTGAAATAGTTCTTTCACAGACACCTTACGAGAGTTGAATTTTTTCCTGATAAAGAAAGCCCATGATTCCGTTAGTTTTGGTCGCATTACTGTTACACGAGATCCGTCTGCCATCTCATTGATAATTGCTGGCTTTGTTTCAGAAAGTTGTCCAGGGTACCCATACTTATAAACATTATTAGTTACACGTATAAGCTCAGCTTCATGTTCAAAAGATAGGAACGAAAGATGAATTGTCTTCCCTCTGTACATAATCCAAGAACTATTTAAAACTGTAAATTCACCTTGATTTGAAACGTGGTCAACAAACACATTATCTATTTCAGAACCATCTGTGTTATCTGGATAAAAAGGATCATCAATATTCATAAGATTTGTTAATCTCTCAGGTAAACCAGATACACCACCTGATGTCCCATCAATATTCATGTCTCGTATTTCATCAATAATTCCAAAGCCTTTATAATGACTATAAATTCTTTGCGATAAGACTCGCATCTTATCCTCGAATTTCAATGGGTAGTTAAGGACAATTTGTTCATAAATGGTGTTCACCTCTTCGGCTAAGACACGATATTCTCCATCCTTTTTAGGCACATCCAATTTAAACGTTTCAATTATCCACCCTAAAGCGTTGTAGCCCTCAGTTTTAGAAACTACGTATAGTGCAGTTTCGAATTTTTCACGAGGTGTCATTTTCGATGGAATATTAAATGGAATTGCAAAGTTAATAGTCGTTTCATCTATTTTCTTACCTTTCTTTAAGAAATCATAAATGTGTTCACGAACTAATATTTTGGCTGAAAGATTACCAGTATTACAGTTTTTAAGAGCCTCCTTTAATTCATTTCTTCGTCTTTTTTTACGATTAAATGCTTCTTCAGTTAACCCATCTTCGTATAAATTGCTGGTAGTGTCGGCGACCATTTTGTCACTTATATATTCTTGTAATGCTGAAACAGAATACTCTTCTTTGTTTACTACTTTTTTTACATCCAAAATCTTACTATCTTTTTTGGCTTGCACTAATTTCATTAATATTAGAAAGAGTATTAATGATAAAATGCCGATGATAATAAGGAGATTTAGCGAATAGTTCATTCATCATCCTCCTCTGTATCTTCCAACTCCAGTTTTTTCGCGATATACTTATTCACTTTTGCAAGTGAATCAATAAAATCTTGCATATCCAAACCTTTATTAGAGTTTGTAACACGGTAAAACAGTTCCGTAATACCAAAACTATTTGAAGCGTCTTTAAATTTACTTGAATAATTTACAGGGAATACTGGATATTTCTTGCTGTATTTGCTTTTTATCTTTTGAATCCCCGGTTTGACATGTTTATCATATTGGCTTATTAAAATAATGATTTCCTTTTCCTTTAACTCATTGGGAAAACCCTCGCCAGAAAAAAATTGCTCCAATACATAACGATTTTGGGGTAAATTTACTATTACAATATCTGCTTTATTAAGTAATCTCCTCGAAGTATTACTTCTTGTTCCAGAATGGGCGTCAATCCAAACGAGATCATAAGCATCTTCAGTTACACTAAGTAAAACTTCTAATAATTGGGGTGTTTCCAAGGATTGGTTTTGAGTCCCACCAAGTAAATCTAAGCGACCTTTGTATACAGTTTCTGTATAATCCCTTACCGCATCAGCCTTTAATAGATTGCTTTTAGTTAATCTTTCTAAAGCTTCTATTCCACTATCAAACCCTCTAGAAGTCGTCATTTCTTTTCCGAATAGTGTCTCTAGGGTTGAATGTGTTAATTGAGTATGTGTAATTAACGATTGATGTGTGTACTTCAACCCAAAGTGAGCTGCTAATGCTGCTACATTTGAAGTTGTCGCGGCTTGTCCATGAACTGGTGACCAACTAACTATTGTCTTTCCCATTTGATCACCCTCCTACTACTTCCTTTGATTTTTTGCTGTTAGTTGTTTTGTCGCTTGATTTATCAAATTCTGATGATTCCGATTTGTGATTGTGAGAGACATTGTTTAGAACTAATCTTGGTTGATTCTGCACTTCCAGAACTTCTTGCTCTATGTCTAATTTAGAATTCTGTTTCTGTTCACTTTGAGCTTTGGTTTTGAAGCGGCCAAAGAGCATACCTAATGGTCCACGTTTTGTTGATGCTTCAAAATCCTTATTTCCAATGTCGTACATTTCTATTACAACTGACTTTAATAATTTCTTATAATCTTTTGGTAATTTGTTATAAGGAATAACGGCTTCATGCTGCATATAATTACGCAATTTATGCTCTTGATCATCATATTCCAGAGGTTCACATACTGATTTAAATTCAATACGATTATTAATTAATAAATCTAAATAGTCGTTTGGGATTTTGTACGCAGATTCAAAATGAATTCTTTGAAGTATTGTGTTCCCAGTTGTATCAGCATAGTCATTAAGTATTTCAACATCCTGAGTTATAGTAAAACGAGTATTATCGCTTATATATAGAACATGGTGGAATTTTGGCCAATCGTTAAAGATAGTCTTACTGTCATTTGAATCAACAATCACGCAATCAAAGTTCTCCAATTCTTCATTAGAATTGGCGAGTTTTTCAACTAGTTCTTTCATTGATTTTGTATTGATAAGTATTTCAACATCTTGAAATTCGTATAGACTTTCTTTTTCTTCTAATTGAATATAAGAGTGTAAATACTCGTTATTATTTGTCGAATCGATAATTAGTACTCTTTTCTCCATAGCTGCAATTGTATGTCCCAGATAAATTGCAAAATCCGACTTACTTCTTGAACCTAGTAATTGTATTAGTTTCATTATTCACTGTCGCCTCCAATCAAAGCCTGCTGATGTTGAGCTTGATTGTTTATTGCATTTAACCGTTCTTCTTCAGTAGATTTAGCATTTTCTTCTGATACCTTAGATTGCACTTGTTGATCACCATCTTGGATTTTTGCTTTTTGTTCTTCACTCAAATCACGCAAGTTATTCTCCAGACGACCGCGATTAAGCTTTTCTAATTCCATTTCATACAGATTTACAACGTTCGGTGATTCTCTAATTAACTCTTGTACATTTGGTTTAATTGGATAAGTCATTGTTGACTTCTCTTGCATGTGTTCATCAACATATGGAATAGCATAAATCTTTGCTCCGTTAAGATAAGCATCTACAATAGCAGAGCTAATTGTAAGTAATTCAGATTCGCCAATATTAAACCAAGTTGTTACACCTGATAGCTTTTTTAAATGTTTCTTTGTAAGCACTACGTAATCATCACCAGTAGGGAATTTAATACGAATGTCTACGTAACTATCAGTAGAAATATTTGATGGTAATTCAATAAAACTGTACTCAGCTTCACGAGTATCATTAGTTATGTTTTCCGTGTCGTATACCATCGATTGCACCAAAACAGTTGCCTTTTTCATGTTAGTTTTTGCTTGATAAACAAACTTTTCATCTCTTTTTAAGTCTGAAATTCTAATAGTATCTGCTGCTGCCGCGGCCTTTGAAACTGAAGCGGGTGTTAACATTTCAGGCGTAATCGTAGTTCCTTTGTCAATATCTGCTTTTAAAGCATAAGCAGTAAAATTTTGTGCAGCTGTATTTTCCAAAACTTCTAGCTGTTTTTCATATTTGTTGATTAATTCAAGCTCTCGTTCTTGTTCTTTGTTGTGCCAGTAATAAAATCCGCCACTACCAATTGTCGTAGCTAACATAAATCCTGCAGTACCAGCATAAATTAGTTTCTTCGTCTTTAGTCGGATACCCAAATTTTCTCCCTATTCGTTATCGAACAGGATTCACCACCTTTTTCTTATTAGTTAAATGAAGAATATAAAACCTATTGCCGAAATTAGCGCTCCTAATAGGGCCGTTAAAAGTAAATGTTTCTTCTTGATTCGGAATCCATGATTATCTAGATATATTCTTAATAACTGTTCATACACTTCCCCCGATTCTTCTGGCACTTCATACGGATTCGAATGCTTTTCAAGAGGATACACTACATGTTTTTTCCACCTTGATTCGAGGTCATTTGCAGCCTTATAATCACTACTTGGTATTAAAAGAACAAGATCATCTGTTGCATCAATGTTTAACATAAATTCTTCTATCCAATGAAATTTCCATTCATCGGCTGAAGCAATAACACATTTAATATGTGAACGATTGAACTCATTTCTAAATGGAGAATTACGTATATCACCTAGATCAAGTACTACAAATTGATAGCCAGTGTAGATTTTCCCTAAATCCATATCATCTCGATACTTGATATGCGTAAAACCTTTGTAGTTAAATTCACTTTCACTTAACGTTATTTTTTCTCCTTCAATGAGCGAATGCATACGATCAAAATCCATATTCTTATTTCCCTCAACTAATGCAACATTATTTCCAGCTTTACTTATGAATTTCGCTATACTTATTGCTGTATTAGTAGCTCCTAGATGCTTTTCTACAGAGGCAACACCTATTATCACAGTTCCTACTACAGGGATTTTTGAAATGTTCGATGACTCACTTTTTTCAAAAATCCAATCATCATTTATTTGATCTTTTGATGGAATTTTTTCACCAACCGAAAATTTAGGAAAAGCTATACTAGACTTTGAAGTTTTAGCTTTAGATAGTAAATCGATTGGTTTCTTTGGCTCTACATTTTCTTCATTTTTATTTCTTACGTTTCTTTCCTCACCATTGACTTTTGCATCTTTGTCCGACCCATTTTCTGAGCTGATAAATTTAACTTCAAGAGATTGAGGTTTAGTAAGATCTCTACGCCATGGAATCTCCTTGTTCGCAGCTCTATACTTCAATGCCATCGAGAATGACATTGGAGTATTGAAAGAATCGACTAAATGATTAATTGTGAATTCAATTCCATTTCTCGTAAAGAAGTTGTAAATACCCATCTCAAAAAATTCAGCTAGTAGTGGATGACCCTCTGCGTAATCAGACAATACAGTGAAGATAACTTTTTCGAATTGGGGCGTTTTTCGAATACTTAGAACAACGTCACTTAATACTTCAAGACGATAATCATCGTTTTTTTTGGCTAGGTCCGTTTTAAGCAGAATTCCATCAACTTTTTCCGAATGTTCGCTCATACTAGTGATTAAGTCTTCTACACAAGACACTATATCGAGAACGTTACAGTTATCGTTTTTTAAATTATCTCTTAGTGACTTCGCAAACTCAGTATTTGAAGTGGCGATAATAAGATTCATTAAATCCCTCCTTAAAAAAACAAAAAAGCACGCATTACCCCCTTTAAAGGATAATGCGTGCTTCGCATTGTAAATTTTTAGATATTTAATTTGGTTGCTTTATGTGAATTATATTAGCATATACCTTTTTAGGTTTCAATAGCCAAAAATACTTTTCTTACAAATTCTTTCCCATCATTTGTCACGACCTTGCTTCTATATACAGCCTCGTTAGGAATTAAAGGTTTTAGATCCGGTATCATCGAACGTAAATTGAAGTCCGGCGAATAATCAATACCGTAGAACATATGACTTACTTGCGGATAGTTATTAGGGAACAATTGAGGCGACTGAATAAACAAAGCGTGTCTCTGTTGTATAAGAACTTCATCAAGCGTTATCATTGTTAAGTCAGCAAGTAATTGTACTATTTCCTCAATAATTGACCTTGCCGTTTGATCTAACGAAGGGTATACAAAATTCTTACTAAGCTGAATAAGTGTTAATAAATTTTCCATTTTTTCATCGTTAAAATCTCTTGCATGATGGACATTCATAATTGTCCAAGCACCTAAAAAGAAGGATTCTAGTTTTTCATTAAATGTCGAACCCTTAATGTGATACAAAAAGTCCGTTATGCCATTTTTCTCATTATACCTAATTCCCCATTTGACCTCTTCGAGTTTCTCTAAGTGCTTTAATATAATTGATTTATCTGGAGATGTCGGCATTTCATCAATTGATCTCAAATATCCAGCTAATGGCCCTTCTTGAGTTCTAAAATACTTTAGTTGCGGTATAAACTGAGCGCGATCTTTTCCGTTTATATAGCACAACATTTTAAGATACAGTTGAACCCATTTCATTCTTGTATCCTCTAATTCATTGAGACCTTCTTCAGTTGGTAATAATTCAAAATCATATAGGTTAATTATGTCTTTATCTTGATAATCATCCTGAATCATTTCCGCACTCAAATGTAGAATACGCATCTCCTGTTTCCTTGCTGTTGTTTTAATGTGTCTTATAAACGGATGATAAACATCGTCATGCAGAAACCCTACCCTCGCAAATAGAGAATGTTTCCAGTCCCAAGTTATTGAGAAATCATAGGGTTTATAAGCTAAATAAAAATGACCATTTGGTTCTCCCTGTTGCTTATCACTTAAAATTTCTTCTGTTTCTACTTCTTCATTAGAATTTCCCATCTATTATCCCCTTCCACACAAAAAAGCACGCAGCAATCCCCTACTGAGATTTACTGCGTGCTTCGCTAGTAATATTATTAGTTTATTGGAATTGATTACCGAATTCAACCTTTGGTTTGTTCTAAAATCCACTCCATGAACTTTTTATCTACATAATCATCTATATACTGTTCACGCTCTTTTATTTTTTCCCTTTTAAAAATAAATCCCTCATACTTTTCTGAAGATGATTTTTTATCCCATTCAACTCGTGCAAGTGCTTTAAATTCATTCTGTTTTTGCATTACTTCAAGCATTGTTCGATTTACTTGTTTGGCATTATCCTGTTTCATTTCAAGAAGCTGTTGCTGAATATCAAACTTCTTATTGACCTCGCCCATTATAGCATCTTTAAATTCTTCTAATTGTTTAGTAATGTCAAGAGCATTATCCTTAGAACTTGTCTCTGCATCTGGCTTCGGACGGCAAGGCAAATCCCTACTTATCGCCTCGAAAATTTGGGGTAATTGCCAAGTAATTCCCTTTTGCTGCTTCTTAGAGCGCTTACAAGCAATAAATTCTGCAATATTCAAATCCATTGGATCATAAATTTTTATACCATTTATCCTGTTTAAGTAATGTATTTCAGCAGATTCTAATTCTCTAAAATAATTATTAATTGTATTAACAGTAATATTTAATTCTTCATCATATTTTTGTTTAAAAGTTTCATTCATAACTTCTGTAAACTCGGTTATTTTCCAAGTTTGTAGATAATCAACTTCTGGTTGATCTGTTTTATTATCTTCTTCAATTATTGTTATTTCATTAGTCACTTGTACCCCTCCTCTCTATAACTCTTATATAGAATAAGATATCATATTTAGCTATCGATAATCAACAAACGCTTGATATTAAAGGACTTTCAGTCATAAATAATGATAATCCTGAACAACCAATATCGTTAACATTAACCAAGTTATTTCTACCACCAGATAATTAACTCACCTTTATCTAATAAACCAAATATCATTAACTGAATAAACTAACGTTAAAGCAAGATACGACATTAATATATCTCCCCGTTATCTCATTCACCACACAATATCATATCGTTAATACATAATTACTTTAATATTTCGAATTAAGTTAATCTATCATTATCCAATTAATCAATCTATCAACAATTAATATTTTACCGATAACCAATCTATTATAATTATATTATCGATGTCTTATCTATTAATTCACATTAATCACTCTGAATATACTAATGTTATCTTATCTGTACGGATTAATATATCTAATAATTATTGTTAATTGAATACGATAATGTAACAATATATTATTTCATCTTCAATAACCAAGATTTTTTAATGTTAAAGTATTCAATTAGTCTAACGTTAATTTAAAAGTATACTAATGATAGATTAACATCCGTACAATATACACATAAAACATATGTATATTGTACGGATAAATTATTGTTTTTTATACACACTTTATATGTATAAAATAATCGTTTTCATATTTTGTGTGTATGATATACACACAAAATATATGTATATCATACTTATATTGTATGTAAAAATGAAGTAGGGGGGTAAAAAAAAACCACCTATGATGTGGTTTTTTGAAAGAGGGGGGTTATTTATTATTTCTCCAGTTATTTATCAAATATTCTTCTACTACTTTCTCAGGATTATGGAGTAGGGGGTTAACTTTAACTTCATCTACAATAACTGATAACAAAGAAGCCCATGTGAATTCAGTGTTTGAATCATTTTCATTTACAAATTTCATAAGCCTCTTCAGCTCTCTCATTTTTTGTTTATCTATGCCTTCCTCTAAAAAACCTCGAACAAAATCATCTACAATACCATAATCATTAATTGCATATTCAATGAGTGCTGCACTAGCTCGTGCCTTAAAACATCCTAATGAATATGCTAAATCTTCAATTAGATCATTTACCTCAGTTGTGACTCGAATTGTTATTCTCTCACATTCTCCAGCATCTGTTCTGCGGTTTATGGATGGATTCTGTCGATCTCCTCTATAGAAAGTATTATCTACAATTATATCTCTCTTTAAATACTTAGAAATGAGTCCAATAATTTCTTTGCTTCTAAGGGCCTCTTTGCATAAGTACTCCCCAATATCTTTTACCGGTGTGTCAGTTATATATGCAAGTCGATTTATCGCTGCTTTAACATCTAATAGAATCGTTGGTTTTATATTCTCCTTTTTATCACATCTTACTTTACGTTTCTTGGTTAGTTGCATATTACCACCCATTTCTAAATGTCTTCAATATGCCCAGTGGGCAAGATGTAATTCCATAGTATGTATATATCTCTTAGTGTATGAGTATAAAAGAGAATTTCTGTGGCCATAATTAGTAGTGAAAGGGGATTTACAATGGGTGAGGGAAACTCATAAACTCATTTGTTAGTTTTAATAATAGCTAGAAATTGATTACAACTCACAGTTCCCCATTACCCTGAGTAATAGAAGATATGAACTGATATCTCTTGCCCACTAGGCTACTGGGTAAAGGCTTTTATGGAAGTGAATACTGATAAGATTTAAAGATTAGTTTTACAAAGGAGAGAATAAATAATGGAAGCAAAGAAAAAAAGTCTGATTGATGGTGTACGTGCTCACACTAAAAAGTATGGGTTTCCAGTGCAAAAGAAAGAAGAAAATAAGAAGGAGAAAAAGGGGAGAAATAAGGATACAAAATAGTAATTTATATATCGTCTTTTTTTAGCAGCATGGAAAATTTAGAATGCTGTTTACATAACTCACACCCATTGGATTGAAAATAACTAGTCCTCCCTAAAAGCTCTGTTGAGTTCGATATTGGATTTTAATCCTTGCCCAGTGGGTTACTGGGCAAGAGATAAATCACTAATTTTTCTTATAGGGTATGGGATAAAATATGTACTTTAAAAGCCGTAGGGGATAGGTAGCTAGCCAATAGAAGAGGGAGAACTATTTACAACTTCTTCATTTTCAGTGGTAATAAATTCCGCTTTACTCTTACATAAAATTACTTTTACATGTATGATTGAAAAGTTTTACGCTACTTGTTTTGTTAGACGATAGGTTGTTAGTTATGATTGTTTTCCAGAGCGAATTCATTAGTCAATAATATAGTAACCCTCATTTAGATTTCTTTTAGAGAACGTTTGTAATACTAGAGGTGACAAGCAGCTACGCTTGAAAACTTACAAATTTGAAACAGAACAACGTTAAGTTGTCTTTTTATATTGGAGAGGGACTTTGTAGTAAGATTTGGGATGCAGAAATCATTTATGCTATAAACTGCTTCACCATTATAATGACTATAGGTTTGGCTTTCTTTATTCATTAAAAGACACCGTACACTCTAATGTACGGTGTCTTTTAATTATCTTTTTTTGGTTTGCTCATTTTACCAAAATGCATCATGGAACTAGTGTTTATCGAATCTAAACCTTTGCCCTTACTATCAGGTATTGTTTCGATATTCTTTGTTGACTCTTCATTCTGAACAGGGGAGGGTGTATTTTCGTTTGTGATTTTTATATCATTATCTAGCTTTTCTTTATCTGACAATGAAGGCCTAACTATAGAACGAGTAGATTCTGCTTCTACTCGTTCTATATTTTCAACTTTAACATTTTCTTCGATTGCAGTTAGTACTTGAGCCTTTGATACACTAGCCTGTTGGAAAGGAATACTATTAGGAATATTTATATTAAAATTCGGTACTTGTGCATTTACTCTATAATTTCTTGGCAATAAATCATCAATATCAGTCATCCCATACAACTGATAAAGTACAATCAATCCTAACATGCTAGCTCCGGATATATCTGACTGTTTATTAATAAAAGATAATAATTCATCATCTACAGTTCTATTTATATAGACCTGATAGCGATCCCCATGTTCATATTTGGTTGTTCTACGCTTAGACACTTATTGCCTCTAAGTAATTATTTTTCAACTCTTCAAAAGCAGGAGTAAGGGCAAATATCAGTAATCCTTCTGCAGTTGTAAATTTAGGATTTGAAGCAAATATTACCTTATCACTGTACTCCTCTAGTAACGGTAGTAAAGCATTTTTATATAAAATCGCGCCACCGCCGTACAATACAATACGTGCTCTTGAAGGCATTTTTTCATATATGCTCTTTAAGCTATCCGCAATAACAATCGCATCATCATTTAAATACATAGTAGAAAAATTTTGCAATTTCGCTGAGTTGAAGATTTCAGTGTTGCTATAAATTTCTGTGAACTGAGTTAATGAATTAATCTGATCTTGCTTTTGTAGTTTATTCCATTCAGTACGAATTTTACTAACCGATTCTTTTGTTCCTAACTCAAATCCTTCAGAGTTGCTGTAATCAAAATCAACACCCTTCATTACAGCACAATCTAAAGAGCCTGCTCCTATATCACCCAATAATAACTCTCTATCATCAAAAGTCACTTCAGTTATAGTACCTTCTGGATTTTCATCATTAATATCTTCAACAATTGTATATTGTTTCAAACTACCATCTTGATTATAAACTATTGCATAAGAGCCTACCGCACCTTCAGGTAAAGTCATTGCAAATTCAACAACAATGGTTACAGTTAATTCTTCTCCATTTGGGTAATGGAATTTCATTTCATGTGTTCCAATAAATCTTTCTGCATGCTTCTGGAAAGCTTCTTCATCAATTTGATTTAAAGGTAAAGCTAAATCTAAATCATAATGTGCTGTAATTGATTTACTTTCAGGATTATTTCTAACCGCATCTACTAACAATCCTGCAAGGACTGTTCTTGCTACAATTTCAGAAGTATGTTTTTGTGCATGTTTGGGAGTTTCTTTAGGTTTTGCACCCATATTTTTAAGCGTTCTTTTCCCAATATGGTAACGTTCATTAGTTTTTGCTAAAGCTTTGGAAGAAACAAAGGTAATATCTAAATGTTCATGAATATTTTTAGGTGTTACAACATCTGTAGCTAGGAAGTTACCCTTGCCATTTGCATTAATTACGATAAGTTCAGCAGTTGGGATGGCTAGTCCTTCATCTGCTCCCTCGAAATATACTTTGAGTTCACCGTTACCTCCGTCTACTCCAGCTTTTCTAACTACATTTTTAGTCTTCTTTTTTGTCATACAATCTCCACTCCTAATAATTGTCCTATTGAAACATGTGTTTCTAAGTAAATTATAAGGGTAAGTTTGCCATTCGTCAATATATTATACATACATTTTATACACACAAAATACACACAAAAATATAGACAATATACACACAATATACATATGCTGTTTGTATAATAAAGTGAGATTTATTATCTATAATCGATTTCTACTTTTAATCAGAGTTTGAATTTATCATATTTAGATATTAAAAGAGTCAGCGTTTTGTTCTTGTAAAAATGGAAAAATTGAAATTCATTTATAATGAATATGGGCTAAGTAATAACACTCCCAAAACATTCCCAATGAAGGGTGCCATTATACAGTGCTGCAAGCGCACTGTATAAGCACCTTACATCAGCGCCCTATGAAAATCAGAAACAATATTATTTTGTCAAGTCTTTTTAACTCGTCACTTGAACTCCGAACTTCATTACCCTAAAATCGGAGTTATAAGCAGAAGGGAGAAATTAAGGAATGGCACCCCCAACATATAAGAAATTAAGCAACAAGCAATTGGAAATATTGAGGTTCATCTTAAAGGTACGGATGGCTAAGATTCATCAAATACTTGGATATTTAAGACCAGAACTCAGAGGCAAGTCACGGCAAGATAAAGACTTCGAAAGTGGTCGTAAGGTTTTAAGTAAAACTCTAAAGCTATTACAAGACTCTGGCTATATAAAGCAGCATAGAGTTTCAGATTCTACAGAAGTGTATTACTACTTAACACAAGAAGGACAAACCGAAATTTATTCATTTATGGGGATTACCGAACTAGATAAGAACAAACATTCGGGATTTGATTTTGACTTAGGGTACTTTCCCTGGAGGGTTCCACCGTTAGAGAACATACATTCCCGTTTTCAAACTGAAATTCAATGTAGTATTTTGGCTCTTAATCGCCAGGTAGAGGACGCAGCAAATGAAAGGGATAATGAGCAATGGGTGTTTGGTGGTGTGAAGTTAACGAACATATGTTCTTTGCGTGATAATTTACATGCTTCCCCACGAAATTCAAAAATAAAAGAAAGTATGCAGTATAAGCCAGATGGTGAAATTTGTTTAAATCTATCTCGTTATGATGAAGAGGGTAAATTAATAGCAACACAAGGGGAACTATCTTATTACTTTATGGAGTATGACAGAAAGACAGAATATGGAGAAAGATTACTGGCTAAATTTAAACGATTAAACAGCCGTTTAAAGGAGCTGCGTTTAAACAATGAACTTCGGTATTATAAAGGAATGATTGTTGTGTTGGAAGATCCTCGTTATGATAACAATCAAAAGACAAATGACTTACAAGTGAATCTCCGTTATCTTAATTTCTTAAAGGCTTTCAAAACAGTATGTGGTGAATTTGTTGAAGACTTTAATATCATTGCTTCCACTCTAAGTAACCTTGAAAGCACAATTCTTTCATTAAGAATAGAATACAGTAAGGATTTTAAATATCCCTTAGTTGATTCATTCCGCTTCAAAGAACTACAACAATCATTTCTTTATTCCGATCCCTTGACTGATGGACTACTATTTGATTATTTCAAAACAACAAGTGATGTTCTCGGTCGTTTTACAAGCGACAGGAAGTATTACTGTGTATTCTTTAATATTGAAGGATTAAATACCCTTAAATGGAAAAAGTGCATTGAGGTTTTTAATCATTTACAAAAAGCTGCTGCAGATAAAAATGAAACATATATTGTTATTCCAATAGTCGTATTTAGAGAATTATTCTCTTATTCACCAGTATTAATAGACTCTTCATTAAAGATTGGTGAAGAATCACTTTTTTATGAAAGATTGTTCATGATGGATCTACGGATTAATAGACCTATTCTTTATAAAGACTTAGAACCAGTAGAATTTAAAGACTCAATATTTATTGTTAAGTAACATAAATAGCCTTGACTTTAGACATGAGAAACATATAATTGAGAGTAAGAAAAACAAATATTCGTTCGTTCGGAAGCACCGAACCTACGCCTTAAATTTATTTTAAGGTGTTAGGGTTCGGTGCTTTTTTGTTTTTCAAATAAAGAAGGGGGGATATGATGGGCTTCTTGCAAAAGAATGAGAAGCAACCGGTTGCAATTCAAAGTGATAGTGATTATGTAATCGAACGGGAAGGTTTCTTAAACTACCGCTTCGAAAAGGCAATTAAGAAAACGAAGCGAGAAGAATTTGTTAGGATGACCTTGAATTATCAAATTGTCTCACTGTTATCCTGGTTTAATATGGGTGTTTTACTACCAATAGCTATGTTCACATGGTTAATGAATTTATTTGGACTGTTTGAACTCGCCTTATTAAACCATCTATCCTGGTGGTTATTCATACCACTATGGTTCTTACCTTATTTCACATGGCATTACAGTACAATTTCAATTCCTCAGAAGAGTGGCCCAGTAATACTAAAAGATTGGTCAAAGACGAAAAAGGGAAGATGGAGAGCAACTATTTTTAATCTTGCTCCCTTTCATGTTCTTAGCTGGTGTGCATTTGCAAAGTATACAGTTGATTATTTTTTGGATTACTTAACGAGTGTTCGGATATTTGAACCTTACAAAGACATTATCATGACTGATGATTTAGACTCATTGATTCTTGTTCTTTTTGTAGTCCCAATCATATTCAGCGCGATTGCAGCATTTTTACAAGCACGAGACTACATGATAAATAAAGATTTACTTAAAACACACTTTATGACATGGGAAGCTCCTTATATCCGTAGATTCGCACATGAATACAAGCTGGATACATGTGATGTAATTGTAGGGTTTGAACTTGATACCAAAAAACCTATTATCATTAAAGAAAATGAACGTTTCTTACATGAAGCTATTATTGGGGCCACCGGTTCTGGTAAAACCTCAACAACATTACTATTACGTATTGCACAGGATATTTTAAAAATTGCCACTGGGCAGCGTGATATGGGTTTAATCTTTTTAGAACCAAAAGGTGATGGTGTGGATGACGTCTTAACTATCTGCAAGAAGCTTGGTGTACCTGATGAGAAAATAAAAGTAATTGATCCAACAAAATCATGGTCAATGAAGTACAACCCATTTAGTGGAACACGTGAGTCAGCCGCTTCAGGTTTTCAGGGTACATTAAACGCTTTAACTGGTGACCAAGATGAATTCTTTAAAGGACAACAAAACGAAGCAGCTAGTACCTATACATTGTTAGCTAAAATTCGATTTGGCACCACAACAAATATTCTTCATATCCAACAAATGTTTACTGACCCTCGCTATTTAGCTGATATTGTAGAATTCGTTCGTAAAACGATTGATTCCAAAAGAGAAGATCCTTCGTTAACAGGAAGCATGCGTGCAGAATTAAGTTCATTTGAACAAATCGTATCTTATTTTGAAAATGAAATACTAGACTATAAAACTTTTCGTGATAAAGAGGAAATTAAACAAGTCCTTTATCCCCCAAATCATAAATATGCTGGACGTCCTGTCGTTGAAAACAAGAAAGACAAATTTGTTACGGGTGCCAAAAAGTATTTAAATGAAATTGCTTTAAACTCAATGCTCAAAAGTTTATTTGTTTGCAATGACGGAGAAGAAGCATTTGATGCTGACAAGTTCCTTAGAGAAGGCGGTGTCGTATTAGTTAATACTGCACTAGGTGATTTAGATGAATTATCATTACTTTTTGGTCAGTTCTTTATACGTCAATTCCAAAGTGCTGTATTCCGCCGAGCGAAGGAATGTAAAGAGACGGGCATTCAACGTATTCCTATTATGTTCTATGTTGACGAATTCCCTCTATTTGCAAACGAAGCATTTGAACGCTTCTTAACGTTAGGTCGATCATATAAAGTCGGCGCAGTTATTGCTATGCAGTCAATTGCACAGTTAGATGCTGTAGGGCAATCTTATCGAAAATCGGTTATGGGTAACGCATCTCATAAAACAGTATTTGGCCGTGGACCAGTTGAAGATAATGAATACTTCTCTAAAGAATTTGGTGAACAGATTAATGTGATTGAATCGATGAATGAATCTGGATCACCGATGACAAGTGAAAAAACAACTTGGGGATATCGCTTAAATACACAAAAAGAACTTCAACCTCGTTTCTCAACAACTGATATAAGAGAGTTGCCGTTCAAGGAAATGATTGTACAAGTAGTTAATGAGCGAAATAGTATTGGTATCCCGAAACATGCTGTAGGGCAGTTCGTTCATGAATCAGCATTTATTAATCGATTCATGGATTTAACAGAAAGTGAAATTAAATCTACAGTAGAAAATGACTTTAATATCACTGATCACATTTCACAGGAAAAGCTAAATACTCTTACCAATAATGTAAAAGCCGGATATGAAACTCTAGAACCTTTATCATCTGATGAGATTCTAAATTTAACAGACTTCCATAGTGTTATTCCTGAAAAATTTATGGCGAATGTATCAGCAATTGGTGATTCGGTACAAAAGGAATTTGAACAAAATTCTATGAATGATGATGGTTTCATGTCACCACCATTACAGTCTCAAGCAGTTCCTATAATGAAGAATGAGGCGAAACATGATAATGTGATTCCTTTTCCAGTGGGAGAAGAACCAGTTGTAAGTGATAGAAAAGAAGACATTGGTATATCTATATACGGCGGTGAAGAACCAGTATCGGGTGAAGAAGCGATATTGCCTTTTGGATTTGAATTGCCGAAGGATGCTTCAAAACTACCAACCAATTTACTGTTTAATGAATCCGATTCCGCTTCAGAAAATGACTCGCTACAAAATACTGATAAGGATGATACAGCTGCATGGTTAAATCATATGGGTGTTAGCGATGATGATGTACCACCTGAAGATACATTGGAAAGTTTAGACTACATGGTGGAATTTCCTCCTGAAGATGTGGAGGTGCCTGTAATTTATGATGATGGGGTTCAACAAACTAATGACATAATTGAAACTGATGTAACTATGGTGGAACAACAAACTCAAAACAATTTTATCCCGCCTATGTTTGAACCACCTATGCTGGATGAAAAGAATAGGCAAAGCGAAAAATCTAACTACCGTATAGAAGAACAGCAAAAACAACCTCTAGAAAAATTTAATAATCAAATGAGCTTATTTACAGTTGAACCAGAAATAAAGAAAAGTAAACAACCTAGACAAAAAGCTGTTGAAAGCGTTAAATCAAATGAAAAAAACAACCATATTGAGTCCAAACAAAATGGAACTAACAAAAGGGAAGTTGTTATACCAGGGAATCATTCTGTTTCGGATGAGGTAATTGAGGAAGATATCTAATAAGGAGGACTTGAAATGCCCTTTTCACAAGAAAATTTAGTTGAAATACCTTTGTATGAAAATGCTTTAAAGGTATTAGAAAACCCTATGTATCAAAACATTCTAAAGGTAGCCAGTGGTAAAACTAAAAAAGGCTTAGTCTTTTTTGATTCAAATAGCAGTAGCATTGATGAAATTTTAAGAATTTGTGAGAAGTTAGAAGTACCATTGGAGAACATTAAGATCATTGACCCTACGAAAACATGGTCTATGAAGTTCAATCCATTCAATGTCCCTTATGAGACGGCCGCTTCTGATTTTATGAAAACGTTGATTGTTTTATCTAACAAACAAGATGCATTTTTTAGCGGTCAACAAAATCAGGCAGCTAAAAACTATATATTATTAGCTAAGAAACGTTTTGGAACCGATACAAACATCATTCACGTTCAACAAATGTTTTCAGAACCTCGTTATCTAGCTGATATTGTTGAATATGTTAGAAAAACTATTGATTCTAACGCAGAAGATGCTACTTTAAATACTTTTGACAACCTTAATTCAGATGAAAGTGAAAGTCTTATTGCGTACTTTGAAAATGAGGTACTGGATTATAAAGTAGTACGTGAAAAAGAAGCGGTTCAACCAATTCTATATGCAAACAATCATAAATACACTGGACGACAAGTAGTTGAAAATAGGATGGAAAGATATAATACTGGCATCAAAGCGTATTTAAATGAGGTTGCAATGGATTCAATGTTATCTAGTTTATTTGTCTGCAATAATAAGAAGGATGCATTCGATGCAGTACAATTTCTTAAAGACGGTGGTGTCTTATTATTAAATACCGCTACAAGTGAATCAAATAAGGTATCGCCTTTATTTGGTCAGTTCTTTTTAACTCATTTGCAAAGTGCTGTGTTCCGAAATGCTAAAGATTGTATAAAAGCATGTGTTTTACCAATCCCGCTATTGTTCTATACAGATAAGGTTGTATAACCGTCAAAAGTAGCATAAAAAACTTAAAGAATTACAAGTAAGGGAAAAATCAGGTTAGGTATTGCAAAAAATAACTTCACAGGTTATAGTAATTGTAATCTTGGTTAATAAACCTTTCAGAAGAACGTTCGGAAGCACCGAATCTTTCGTCTTATTTAGACGTGGATTTGGTGCTTTTTTTGTTTTTCTGATAGTTAAATTTTAAGGAGGAAATGAATATGACAATGTTAGAAGAACAATTAAAGGAAAAGCGAATGTATGCTGCAGCTGCTTTAAGAGATGCTCGCCGCTTCAAACGTTTCATTACTGTAACTAGTGTTGGTGTTGAAGAACTAGAAAGGGCTGGAACAAAAATTGAATGTTTAAAGGTATATTTTGATGGTGTTTATGGCTATATACCAAAAGATAAAATTGATGACTATGATTTCCGTTCACTATTCTCATTTGTAGACGGCGAGTTCCAAGTGACTGTAGAAGAGGTCATATCAGATGAGCATAACTCTTTCTTCATCGGAAACCGAAAAGCTGCTTTAGAAAAGCAAGCTGAAATGTTCTGGAATTCTGCGAAAGATGGCCAGTCAAAAGAAGGTCAAATTTATGATGCATTTGTCTCTGGTGTTGATAAAACGAATATATATCTAATTATCAATGGTGTAAGAACTCGAATGACAAAGGAAGAGTACTCTTACTCTTATCATAGTGACCTACGTGAAGTAATTGCAATTGGAGATCAAATTGAGATTCAAATTGTTACGATTAATGTTGAAGAGAAAAAATTAAAAGTCAGTCGTCGTGTTCTAGAAGCTGACCCTAAAACATTCTTATCTGAATACAAGGCTGGCGGAGTATATGCAGCTGAAGTTAATAACATTAATACAGATGTGGGTGGCGTTTTTGTTACTTTAAAACCGCGTGGAATCACTGCTCTCGCACAATTCCCTTCGATGCGAGTAGGGCAGCATATTAATGTAGGCGATAAGGTGAATTTCAAGGTAAGTCGTGTGGATCTACAAAGTGGGCATATTTATGGACATGTCGTTATCCCGAAGGTATCACAAATATCAAAGGCTCGTCGTTCTTAAAATGGCTGCACAAGATTTAAGTATTCAAAACTTTGTAGCAGGAGATGTAGAGGAACAAGCTCAATCACAAGCTGTTCCTCGCAATAAAATATCTCCTACATATGCAACGACTGTACCTTATAAGTCGCCTTCCTTACCACGCGATATATTACAATACCTACCACCTAACGGCAATCCTTTTAGTTTGTTTGGTGATCCATACGCCCTGCTATATTTTTTACCTGTAGAGTACAATGTCATTCGTAACAGTCAGTACTGGCTCCGTGGGAAAGAGGACGATAATAATTTCACTAACCACGAAATAGCATTATTAACCTTTCTTGCTCAACACCGTGTTGCAACACGATCACAAATACAAAGAGCCGTTTTTTCATCAAACGATTCAGACACAAAAATCAAAGAGTTTTTGAGAAAATGTTTGCGTCATGGAATAATTGTAGCTTTCAAATGGGTGTCACCATGCGAAAGTGAAAAAAGATTACCCCATTTATATGGACTATCTCCTGGAGGGGCGAAAGCGGCAAAGATTATTTTACCTAGAACATTTATACCGAGGTCTTTTCAGTTTCTTCCGATTGATTTTGTCCCAGGTAATGCACCTAGTATGACAGAATATTTTACTACCGCAATAGCCAATGAATTTTATTGTAAGTTGCGTGAATTGGACAGAGTGGTTGAATGGTCATCTCAAGAAAAATATGCATTACCCAATGGCCGAGACTTTAGACCACACTATTCAATTAAAACCATTAAAGATGCACAAGACTTTAAATACCTATGGTTAGAGGTTATTCGTCCCGTAAAGAATTGGTATTCTGATTGCATTGAGAGGTTTCAACAAATTCAATTAGCGTTTACTTCATTATCACCTGATGTTCGACCTGAATTAGTTATATTGCTAGTTGACGATGTTTCACGAATCCCTGATATAGCTGAACTTGCTGAACACTATATGCCAGATGGTAAGATCCGCTACACGACTGATGAAAGATTAATTCAGAAAAAAGATTCCGCTATCTTTTACACATATTTTGAAGCATCCGGTGTAAAGCTTACGAATATAAAATTCTTAACTCCTGAATGGAACGGTATGTCTGCTTCGGAATATCATAAGTCTTTTTATAATGAAGACCTGTTAATGGATGATGCGGACTACGATTATTAGGAGGAAAACTTTTGACAATAGCACAAGACAAATGGGTAATCATTCTTCTTGAAGAGTTGAATGAACACCGCGATTTAACACATGTTGTATCTGATGAGGCTTTTCGATACCCAAAGCCATATGACGGGGATTTATTTGTAGTGGGACACGATATAAATGGCAATATTCACTTTTTATTAGTTGAATTGAAAAATAATGACGAAGTAGAGCTACGAGTCATTGAAGATGAATACCTATTTAAAAGACTGCTTGCTTATTATAGAAATGAAAATCGCCTTCCATCTAGTGAAGCGGATGAGCAAATACGTTTAAACATCGGAACTACTTTTTCAGATGATTCATGCTCACAACTCAAGCAACAATTTATGGCCAAGTTGCCAATGACAACCTTTCCATAAACCAAGAACTGAATACTAAAAAAGGGGTGTGTAAAGAGCAATTTGCCCACTTAATTAGGAGGGGATTTTATGCATAAGCAATCATTTTCAAATGCCACGCTTGAAACACAGGTAGATGTAGTTGAAACAGCATTAGATGCAGGAGAAAAGGTAATCATCACTGGTAAATTAGCAACTGGTAAAACAAAACTTCTTATGTCTTTAAAGAAGCGGTTTAATGAAAATACAAATAAAAAAGCAGTATACTTCACTATGAATTCAAACGAAGTAGAAAATGACAAATCAAAAGAAGAATTTAAGTTATACGGACAATATACAGATAAAATCTTATTAATCGATGAATTAGGTTCATTAACTTCTTGTGGTTTTACCTTGGATTTGATTCATCCAGAAACACCTATTGTGGCAGCAATTCAAACTAGCAGTTCCGAAAATTTAAACAAGCTTATGGAAAAACTTAAGTTAGATAATTATTTTAATAAAATCATTTTCTTAAAGGAATTTGACGGCGATTTTGATATTTTTACTGTGGAGAGGGATTCAAGAAAGGTATCTCAATAAATTGTTAATACCAAATTGCGTAAAGGTATTGAGTTACCCATTAAAACACACTTAGCAGGTTCTATAAAAGAACTTGCTTTTTTCATTTTCTTTATCTCATAACTGTGTTATTCTCATAGTATATTTCTTTTGATTATCTTACTCTAACCAAACGGTGAAGAGCACATTTTTTAGAACGCTTATTACAGCGATTGATAAAAGGCACTCGTATGTCTTTAACTTTTCAATCTTTGTGATAGGCGTTTTTTTATTGCCTAAATTTAATCAAAGGGGGAATACATTATGCGTGTAAATATGGTTTGGTCTGGAGACGATCAGCATAATTCGAGAGAAATTAATAATATTCATTGGGGCAATATTCGTATATCCTATGGAAATCACTGTACATTGTATTACTTTGAAGGTGAATGTGAGGAGATGGATGAAGTTCGCCGGATATTTTCTTTCTTTCAAAGAAACAAGCTTTTCTGTAGATCTATTAAGTTATTCGAACCAGGTAGTATCCCTAAGATGGAAAAGTACGGATTTGCACATAATGGCATGTTTTATATTTTACCATTACGCGACATTTCCTTACTTGCTATTCCCTATGGTAACAATGCAACTAGACAAGCGTACTGGAAGCGGTATTGACTTACGAATGCTACATGCTTTTCCACATTTTCAGGAAACTTTTATGCAACTATCATTAGAAGATTTGTCCTCGCTATCGCATATCTAATATGCTTGACGATTTTCTAAGGATAAGTAAATTTTAAGGAGAGATATTTATGAAAAATATTAATATCCCAGTTATTATTGACGAAATGAATGTAATTCATCAATTACATCGCATTAATGTACACGGTCTATCGTGGACCTCTTTTTACAAAACATTAAGTTACTACGCGAATTCTAATGTGATTCCTTATTTTGCTTGTGCTAATGTAGAGAGCCAAGAAAAAGTTATTCATTCTAATAGAACAACCTTTTTTAATGCTTTACGTGAGCGTGGTGTTAATGTATTAGAAGGATTTGCTGTAAAAGCTTCTAAAAATCATCGAATTGAGAAAGGCGTTGATGTATTAGTAGCCTTACAAATTTATAAAGAAGCATTAAAAGGAGCAAGGGATATTATTGTTTGCTCAGCTGATAGTGACCTAGTACCAGCTGTAAAAGAAGCTCAAGACATGGGTGTTCGTGTTCATGTTGTTATGAGTGACTATACACCAGGCTGTGAATTATCAACTATAGCAGATCGTGTAATTAGCCTAGAAACAGTTGTCCAATCGATGCTTGAAAGAGGTAAAGTCCGCTTCAAAGACCAAGAGAGACCATATCTCTTTACAGATGCTGAATGTTATAAACAACTAAGAAAAGGACTTTTATATGCTTGAAATTTGTTTAAGAAATTCACGTAAAGAACGAATACAGTTTGACTATTCATTAGTGGAACTAATAAGAGGAAACAACTTGAACTATTCACGTTGTTTCCTTTTTCTATGATTAAATATTGAAGCCTTGCATTTGCAGGTATAAAGGAGATAACAAAATGACACTTAATTTTCAAAAGATAAATATTACAGACGTGGCAATTCAAACAGCAAAAGATTCTATTCCTGGTTTTGTTGAAAATATTGATACATTTGAAGGAACCAATGACAATTTTTATATACGTGTGAAGTTTAAGAAACTTGATCTTTACGCCTATATAGTTATTGATACAAAAAATAGTTTAATGGTCCATTATTGCGAGAACGTTGAAAAGAACCTTTCATGTAAACATCGAAACATACTTGCAGCAATTGCTAACCATTATAGATACTCAATAGAATTAGCCAATACAAAGACAAAACTAGTTGAATACAAAGATTTCGTAAAGCGTTTTGAAAAAGTAAAATGGGAAAATAAAGATGATGAATTTAATCTTTTCCCTTCTATTTCAGACTCCACAACAGTACAAACACCAGAAGTTAAGAACGCTGTAATTGTACATACTCAAACAATAGACCGTGATTGGGCAGCTGGGTGGAATGAAGTACAAGATTATTTAGATAAGCAAGGTGTTGATATAGCCTTACAAATTAAAATACTCGAACGTAGGAAACAGATAAGCAAGTATGTCCCAATCCAACCGGAGCAAAGTCCTCCTTTAAAACCCAAAACTCCTTATCAAGGAGAAATTTTCCGACGAGTGTTACGTCATATTTTTAATAATAAACACTTAATTTTAATAGGAGGAAAAGGTGCAGGAAAGGATACTTTAATTAATACTATTGCTTGGATTTTTAATCTGCCAAAGCTTCTTCAAATTGGAGATAAGGATACATCAAGAGAATCAATTGTGGCGGAACCCGCTTTCCGTAATAATCAAAGTACCTATGATTTATCTCAATTCACTAAGACAGTGCAGATGGGTGGTTTAGTAAATTATGCTGAAGTTAACTTTCTCAAAGGAGATACAACTTCCGTCTTCCACTCTTTATTCGATGATAATGAAACATTGGCCACTCCTATTGGCCCGATTCATGCACATAAAGAGTTTCTAATGTGTTGTTCAATGAATGTTGGGAACGGGTATTTTGGAGTTAATAAGCTCAATGATGCATTTAAGGATCGATTCGCTGTCATTCGTTTACCGCAAACCCTTAGTTTCGAAACCTTAATCAAAGACAAGTCTGGATTAGAGGATTCAAGTGCAATTAAATTCCTATCTACCATAAAGAAAAATTTAGAAGAACTTTTTTTTGATAACCTATGTGAAAGCGCCGATACCATTCGAGGTTATATTGATGCTGCCGTCTATTTTTTAAATTACGGTTTTAACAATGAAACCCGAATTGAGGTTGTAGAAGATTATATTATTAATAAAGTGGAAGACATAGAGGACTATTTTGAAGCGCGTAACGCTGTACGGGAAGCCTTTGCCGAATTGAAATTACAAGCTTTCCCTCTAACTGAAGAAGAAAAAGCCTACTCCAATAGCGATACGGAGGAGAACTAATGAGCAGCTTAGATACTAAGTTAAAAGAAGTTAAAGGGCGTCGCTTACATCGATCTCTTCGTAAGAAATTTAAAAGACGCGATTTTGAATTCGATTGGACAAACTTTTACACAGCATATTTTGATGGTAAAACGATTTTTGTAAAATATGATGTCCAAAAACCAGATAAGTCTTTTAGTGAAGCTGAGATTTATTTATTGCATCTCGGCTTTGCTTACCATGAGATGGGCCATAAACTGTATGATATCGTCCAAGACTTTAAAGATTGGGTGATCAGCAACTATTCTGCAAACAAGGCAGATTGGGAGGAAAATAATAAATGGCCCAAAAATATCGTCCAAACTTGGGGAAACCTTGCATTGGATGGTAGACTTGAGAGATTTCTTCGCATTGATTATCCTTTTACAACTGATGAAATTGATTTCTTAAATCACGAATGGGCTTATCCTCCTTCTCCAGTAGAAAATAGAGGTGAAAGCAAAGTAAATGATTTTTTAGAAATGTATGGGCGCCGCTGTTTAGAGATGGAGGATTTAGAAGGATGGAACAACGAAGTAATTACATTAATGGACCAGAATCAATTTATCCTTGAAGAAGCTTTTATACAATCGACAACTATAGAATGTCTCAATAAAAGTAAAGAACATTTAATTGCAGTGTGGCCTACACTTTACCAATGGATATTAGAAGAAAATCAAGAACCCGCTTCTGTTAGTACAAGTCCTAATAAGGATGAGGATCTTGATCTTTCTGAGTGGGCAAATTCAGAAGACGTTAATACTAATATTCAGCGAGTGATGGACAAACTAAAAGATGTTCTAAATGGCTCTAATGTCTCGTCTAAGGCTTCAGAAGAATCGGATGATAAAGATGATAAGAAAGACGAGAAAAGTGGCTTAGATGAAAAATTAAACCCTAATGAGGATGGTATACAAATAATTTCACCAGTTAAACCTTGTCTTAGAGAAAAGCCTGATTTTAAGAGACTTATTTCTTCTGCGGATAAGGAAATGGAGAATTCTCATATACAAGCAGAAGAAGAACTAAAAGAAGACGAGATTATAGATACCCCTATAACTATAATGTGTAACAATACAGTCATTAACGATACTGTTACAGAATGTACTTATGAAAGAAAAAATGAAGCGGCCTTTGATGAAATGGTTGCCTCGAATAGAAAACAAATAATCGCGCTTGAGAAAGCATTGCAGATCATACTAGCCCCGGTACCGGAGACACGTACTCATAATAGAAAACGAGGACGTTTACGACCACAGAGTATATGGCGCGCTGTCCACTGTGATGATGATAATATACGTACAAAAACAAACCGGGGTTTACCTACAGAAGATGCAAGTATCTCTCTAATGGTGGATATAAGTTATTCAACAATTTCTATGTGCGATAACAACAAGCGGGTTATCACTGAAATGAAAGAAGCACTATCGGTTGTTTTGTCAGCTGCACATAAAATTAAGCTACCATCAAAAGCATACGCGTTTACAAGTGATTTCGATTCCAATACAAATATTTATCATTTAAAACCGTTGGAGGATAAACTTAAATCACAGCACAAAGGGGCTATTGGAGGGTTATCTCCAGAGATGGGGAATCGTGATGTAATCGCACTTCAGTATTTGTTGAATCAAGTACAGGAACGCAAAGAATCCATTCGCCTAGCTGTAATGATTAGTGATGGTGAACCGAATTTCTATGAAAATGAAACTGAGGAAACTATTAAAGAAATGGTGAAATTAGCAAATAAAAAAGGTATCGATGTTTTTTGTATTTTTGTTGGAAATGATAACCGGGGTTATGAATGTGCCAAAAGAATGTATGGAAATAGAGTGATTCGTTCAAAATCAGGACTAGCATCTAATTTAAAAAGGCATCTAATTAAAGTACTATCATTACGTCGTGGCCTTTAAATAGTCCAAGCCTTCATTGATAGGTATAGGTATACTTCAGTGATTTTTCCCTGAAAAATTAGTTGATAATATATATTGATTTATTTATAATGTGGTATATTAGTATTATAAATATATAAAATTTCGGAAGTACCGAATTAACGCACGTATACGTGTGTTATTCGGTGCTTCCTTTTTTTTTGAAAAAAGAGGTGAGATATTAAAAATTTGATTCAACACAATATATTTTAATCACATTCGATAATTTTCTATTAAGGAAGGAGATTCAATTTTGGCGAAAAAAATATCCATTGGTTTAAGTACCTTACTAGCATTCAATATGGTTGCTACGCCCTTATCTGCTTTTGCTGAAGAAACAGCGCTAGAGCAAAATTCCGTACAAGACGTGTCTACTAAACAGCAGCAGGATGACTTGATAAAAGATGAACAATTTACTTCTGAAAAAGATGAGTCTAACGATCAGCAAGTTGAAAATAGTGAGGAACCTCAAAAAGAACAAGATAAGGAAGATGAGCAATCAACTCCTGTAGTAGAGCAACCTAACGAACCGCAAGTTGAAAAAAATGAGGAAATTCAAACAAAGGAAAATTTGCAGATGGAATCGGACAACTATGCAGAATTCCAAGTTATTGATAATGGTGACGGCACCGCTTCTATAACTGGTTATAGTGGCGTCGAAACAAATCTTGTTATACCTGACCAAATTGGCGGAAAAGATGTAACCGTTATAGGTAAAGAAGCTTTTGCTGGAAAAGGTTTAACTTCAGTTGTCCTACCGACAGGTTTAAAGAGAGTCGAAGAAGCTGCATTTGTTTATAATCAACTAACAACATTAGTTTTACCTGAAGGACTTGAATATACGGGTATTTCCTCTTTTAACTATAACTCTATATCAGATCTAACTATACCAAAGAGTTTAGACACTATAGATGATTTCTCGTTTCAGAACAACCAATTAACTGAAGTTGTGATACCTGATTCAATCGATAAACTAGGGATGAAAGCATTTGGAACGAATAATCTAACTGCTTTTACAATCAACGGGGATGTAAAAGATTTAGGTACTGAAAATGCAGGTTGGGTATTTGATAACGAAGATGGAAATCCTAAGAAAAACCGAGTTGATTTAGTTATAAACGGTAATGTAGAAAGTATCGGTGAATTTGCATTCCAAAGAGACACCCTAAGAAATGTTACCATAAAAGGTAATATAGGTAGTATAGGGCAATTTGCTTTTGCTTCTGATGAGAACTCTACATCTGGATTAGAGAGTGTAGTGGTCGAGGGTGACATAGGCACTATAGGCGACTTTGCATTTAGATATAGTAAAAATCTCACCAATCTTGATATTCAAGGGAATGTAGGAGAGATAAAACAGTATGCATTTGCTTCTACTAAAATGGAAAATCTTAATATTCAAGGTTCAATAAATGAATTGGGAACCTGGGCTCTAGCTAATTCTGAGATAAAGGATGTCAATCTACAAAGTTTTGTGAATACGATTGGAGAGTATGCCTTTTCTGAAATAGAATCTGACAGTATTACTATAGAGGGTAGCATAAATAAAATGGATAAATTCTCTATACAAGATGCTAAGATAGGTGAATTTAGAGTAGAAGGAGTCATCAATGATATAGCTGAGACTATAGCTCAAAACGCAGTTATAGATAATTTCTATGTAGATGGTGCTATAAATAGAATAGCACAATATGGTTTGCACCTAAGCACTATCAAAAACTTTACTGTTCAAGGTTTTATAAATACCATAGGAAATGGAGCCTTCCAGATATCCAATATAGACAATATGTACGTAAATGGCAATGTGGAGGACATAGGTGGATTTGCTTTTCAAAATGGAAACTATGGGAACATAACTATAAATGGTGATGTAAACAACATAGGTAAGGGAGCTTTTCAATTATCCACTATTGGACTAATTGATATTAATGGAGATATAGGAACTATAGGAGAAAATGCCTTCCACGGAGAGACAAATGCTAATAATCACATAAGTGAGATTAAGGTATCCGGGAATATAGGTGTAATAGGTACAAGCGCTTTTCTCAGATTAAACATGGATAAAGGTGTTTTTGTAGAGGGTAACGTAGGAATTATTGAAAGAGAAGCTTTCTTGCGTTCTAATATAAGTACTGTTAGTATCGGAGGAAATGTGGATAGTATAAATACTATGGCTTTTGCTTATGTTGAAGACGCTTCGACACCTTGGTCTACAGGAGTATCTAATATACTGATAGGTGGTAGAGTAAAAAATACTGGTAGCAACAGTTTCATGAGAATAGTCTCAGATAAAGTAATTATATCTAAAGGTATTGAGAACATAGGAGCCACGTCATTTATGTTTGCTAATCCTAATGAACTTGATATCCTCAAAGATACAATGACAATAGGAACATCAGCTTTCCTTTCAGCAAAGATACCTGGAGGTTTAACCTTACCTGAAACTGTGATTAGTATAGGAGAGTCATCTTTCTTAAATTCAATATCTGATAAACTTATTATTAATTCACCTATTTCTATTGTATCTAAAGACGCTTTCCATTCCTTCAAAACTGTTAAAGACTTAGTTATACCTAATACTGTGGTTACCATTTCAGAAGGTGCTTTTTCAGACGTAGGATTAGAAAAGGTTAAATTGAGTGCTAAACTCGATTCAATAGAGGATTATGCGTTTAATAATCACAAGTTAGCGTGTGTTACCATTCCATCAACTGTAACTGCAATCGGGTTGGATACTTTTAAAACTACTGAAGTAAAACCTAAAGATTTTGTTATGTATGGAGATAAAGGTTCAGTAGCAGAATCATATGCAGCAACTGAAGGTTTTACATTTATAGAAAATGATATGTTCTCAAACAACTGTAACCCTGCAGATTGGGCGATTGAAGTAAAATACGTTGACGAACAAGGAGATTTACTCGATTCGAAAACAATTAATAAGCCTGCTAAGGGTAGTTATACAGAAAATGCTAAAGACATTCCTGGCTACACTCTAAAAAGTGATAAAGCTATTTCAGTTGAAGTTACAAGCAAGGAACCAAATCATACAATTACTTTTGTTTATAAGAAAAATTCAACACCTAAACCACCTGCTACTGTATTAGGAACAGTGACAGTAAATTATATTGATGAATCTGGAAACATTCTTGAGACAAAATTCTCAAAAGAACTACCACTAGGTGCTCATATTGAACATGCAAAAGAAATCATTGGATACGAAATAACAGGACCAAAACAACAAACAGTTGAAATTACGAAGCAAAATAATCAATTTACGATTTCATTTAAATACAAAAAAATTAGTTCACCAGATACATCAACACCTGGTACTAGTCAGCCTGAAGTCATATCACCTCCAGTGACACCGGAAACACAGGAGCCTGAATCTTCAAACGAAACGGGTGAAAATCATAAAGGTATGCGAGTTATTCGCGATGAAGGCGATGGGACATATACAACCGTCCCACACTTTTTAGATGACAATTCAAAGCTAAAGATTACTACAAAGTATAACTACGGATTACTCATTACTGAGCGTGTAGCTGCACCTTTTAAAGATATTAAAGGCTTATTTAGCTATCAAGAAGTCGAAGACTTGTACAATTACCTCATAACAACCGGTACTGTCGCTAATACTACGTATAGCCCATACGTCAATATCTCTAGGGGTCAATTTAGTGCGATGATAGCACGAGCTTTGGAATTAAGACCATCCAGCACTAATTATGAATTTGAGGATGTCTCCTGGTATAAGAATGAAGTTCAAGCATTATATGAAGCGGGGATTGTTACCGGCTTCCCAGATGGTACATTCGGAGAAAGAAAGCCCCTATCACGTCAACAAGCAGCTGCTATGATAGTTCGCATGTTAAATTACATGGGAGTGGAAACAAAGCCGACAGTAGCCATATCTTTAGCTGATATGGATCGTATAAGCGATTACGCTAAGGAACCGGTACAATTTCTAGCAACACAGGGTGTCTTAATTAGTGGCAAAGAAACGTCATTCAATCCTTTCAATGAGCTTACACGTGCTCAGATGGCTAAGGTACTAATGCGCTCTTTACGAATAAGTGATTGGTATTAATTTTATTTAACGAGCATATTACTTTGTAATACACTTAGTTTGGAAATTGTAAATAATATGGTATACTTTAATTAATAAAAACAGATAATAAAAGAACTGTACAGCGCTAGTAACGCTTGTACAGTCCAACAACAAAATAAATCGCTTCAAAGGCGATTGGCACTGAGAGAGTAAATCGTTCCCTAACCGGCCAAGGTATTAGAGGGGTGATTTACTTTTTTTTATTGAAAGTAAAGACAACGAGAGAATTAACACAACCAATTTGCTTATTTTAAACGAAATTCCCAAAAGAAAAAGACATTTTATGTGATAGGAGCTACTTAAAATGAACGAAGTTATAGTCTTAGATACAAATCTTTTATACGATTATCTGGATATTAAGTTAGATAATACTACACCTAATACTAAAACCTTAATGGTTGAAAATTTTGTTGATTTTATGGAAAGTAAGGATTATATGAAAGGTTATCATGTTGGTACACTTTATGAACTATTTGGACGAATATATAATGCTGCATTTAGTTTTCATGAAGGAGATTTGAAGAAGGTTTACTATACAACAAAGAAGAGGTTAAAAGCAGCAATAAAAATATTAGAAACTAAAAATTATAATATTAAGATGTTAAATGACAGCTATTTTACATATGAAATGAATCCGAATTTAAATGCTGAAGAGTATTGTAAAAAAAATATGGATAGAAAAAGCAGTTTCGAAAAACAAGAGTTAGCACGAGTTTTATTATTTTTAGTAGCACATTATAGTTTCTATTATTTGGATGAAAATGATGAGATTGACTTACTTTCTTTTCGAGTATTTATCGAAAAAATAAAAAAAAATATTTCTAGCAACTTGAATAATTTATTAGATAATTTTTATTCACATCACATTACTATGAAGAAATTAAATAATGAAATTAGTTATATATTAGGTGCCCAGTTAGAGTTTGTAAGATTTGTATTTAAAGAAAAACTAGTTTATCCATATGGCAATATGACTAGTAATTTAATGAAAATAAATAATTACGTATTTAAAGAAAATCTAGATGGAATAACACAAATTCGAAATGAGAAAGGAAAAGGTGTTCCTAAAAACCAAGTGGAAAAAAAAATCAGTATGTTTTTTGAAGGTGTCCAAGATCTAGCAATAGATAATGGAAAAGCAGGATTTAATTCAGTAGAGATAGAGTATTTCGAATATTTATTTCAAAGCATTCAGTCTAACGGACGAAAAATAAACAAAAATGATGCTATCGATTTTGTTATAGCAACTTCTTTTGAGAAGGGGTCAGTTAAAAGAAGAGAATATGGCATTATGTATAATTACACTACGAGCTATGTAACAAATGATAAGTTTGTACGTAATTTCCTACAGTCTCATGATGTATACAACGAAGAAATTCATAATTTCATTTTTCAAATTTAGATAAAGTGAATTGACTTTCAATTTTTAGTTTAATAAAATAAAAATTACTACTTGTTGACTTAATTTATATGCATATCCATACGGTAATGCATAATCTAAAACACTCTTTCATGTAAGTGTTAAAACTAATCTACTAAGGATTAGTCTGTACATTTACATGCTTGGAGTGTTTTTTTGTCTCAAGTAGTAAATAAAATTATGGAGGCAATGACATGTTAGAATTAGACGATTTTTTAGAATTCCTAAGTATTTTATCTTTGGGAGGGGAAAGTTATGCATAACTCTCAAATATTAAAAGACCGAATTGCCGTAGTTCTAAAAAATTTAGGGCGCCCAGCAAGCCTAAAAGAAATTAGTAGTGTCATATCAGACAAACCCGAAAGTACTGTACGAGGCAGGATTTATGACAATTTAGATGTTTTATTTAAACGAATATCACGTGGGATATACTGGCTCACAGATGAGCGTGCTGGTGTGTTGCTAATAGAAGGTGATGGCAGAGATCTAACAATGTTTGATGATGAATCGGTTGATGCACTTGTTAACGACCACCCTTGGGATGATCCCTTATCACATGTAGGCGGATCGAGAAAATTTGATAACACCTATCCAACTTTTCGTTATGAAATTGAGGATTTTAAAGAAAAGGCTCGGGTTTTAAAAAAGGGAGGCTTCTGTGTAGAATTCTTACCCTCCGAGAACGCCAATAATTGGAAATACCTATTTTCCATAAAGGAAATGGCTGAACAATGTGGTTTATTATATTACTCAAAAGTAACTTGGATAAAGGGAACGTTTGTCTCTAACACCGGAAGAAAAAGTAAGAATAGCGAGGATGTTCTGATTTTATTTAAGGGTCCTAAAGCAAGGAAACTACGCTTAGATAAAAAGAAAATGAATCAATCAGGCGAGGCCTGCTATATGTCAGGAACCTCTAAAATGCTTCCAACTATGTTTAATATTCAAAGTGTACCCATCAGGGAAAGGGTCCATCAAGCTGAAAAACCTGTAGAACTATATAAACAACTTCTTGAGTTGATTACAAAACCTGGTGAAATCATTGTGGATCAGTTTGCTGGAAGCGGAAATTTGGGCGTTGCAGCTATACAGACCAATCGATTTGCGTGTTTATTTGAAATTGTTAAAGAGAATATTGCTAAGATTCAAAGAAACATTGAACACGTTACACAATCATTAGTTAACAATAATACATTTGAATGGAAATCTAAGAACATTTTGGAGTGACTATATTATGTATCGAAAATATGAAACTGACGGTTATCATTTAATGATAAACGACCGCTTCATTTCTGAGAATGCAGGAAAGGAATTTTTAGATATAGGTACTCGTCAGGAAATATTAGGTAGAATCGAAAGAGACAATATTGTTCTTGAAATAACATATATCGGTTACGGTGTCCTGATGCATAGGAGAACCAATCAATCTTATAATGACCTGCAACTATCCAAAGAACAATGGGATATGGTTAAAGTTCATTTTCGAATGAATCCTCAATACTATGAGTACAATCCGTCTGGTTTACAACTTTTCATTTATGAAGCTGGGGAGGAAGTAAAAATCGGAAGACTATTCTTTGAAAATTTAGAGTCCTCAGTAGAACAATTACTGATAAATCTTTTCGTGCAGCATGTTGCATGTAAGCCCGCAGAAGAGTTATATGAAATTCGAGACAGAATTCAAACAGTTAATTCATAGGACCATGATGACAATGGGAATCTTTTATAGTAATATTAAAGAAACCAATTTCATAACAGTCTATATGTTGGAAGAACCACATACTACCCAAGGGGGTCAGTATGTGGTTTTTTCTGTTTATATATCTAAGGAGGCTTTAAAACATGAATCCATTATCAATTTTCTTCGTGTTAGAACAGTTAAGTTATAATTGTCATTCTAGAACTGGCGCATTAAGATCTGCACCACAGGACGACTTCTATAAGCGTGTTTTGTCAGCTGCTAAGTATCTCAGAAAAGATTTAAAAAAAGCAGAAGCAATTGAACAAGGATTAAATATTTATCAGAAGAGGGAGCTGTCAATACACTCGATAATGGACCATCTTGTTCAAATGGATATGGTCTCAATAATTCATAAACAAATACTTCTTTTGCCAAAAGGCTATGAGTATCTACAGAATATCTATACTGACAATTACTCAGCAGCATACCAAGCATTTCGAAAAGAAGTATTAGAATTATTAAAACAACGAAATGAAACGGAATTCACAGAGGATATGATCTCGCGATTATTCTTCCGAAAACACTCTTTAGATGATATTTCAAAGATATATTTCGATAAATCTAACGATGCAATTGCTGAATTTCATTCATACATCATAAAAAGCATGGGTAAACAAATAGAAGATGATTCTTTCGTTTTCCACTTTTGTCCTCAAATCTTCTTGCCAGATGAGTACATTGATGAAAACATCACTTTAGAAGTTGCAGGACTTGATGTTTCTAATAATATTATTGTGGGCCGCCCTTATCCTAATAAAAGGTATGCGGTTGCTGGTACGAAATTTAATAATACAGCTATCTTTTCTGGTTATTATCCTGTCATTACAAGAAAAGATAAATTTCCTCAAGCGAAAAAGATTACCATGCATTGGAATGTTGGAAACGTGCTGAAAGTTATCCATTCGATAACTGTTAAATTCAACTTTGATAGAGGGAACTTTTTCTCTACAGACCAAAGCCTTTCTAGAGGCAATAGTTTAAAATATCTTAAATTGATAACAACCTTTGAAGATGATGGATATTTTGAAGAAAACAGAAACTTTAAAAGAAGGCAGATAGGAAATGAAATTTACATTGAAGAAGATGTAACTCTAACATCATTTTCTATGCACCTTCATAATTTCCATTATTCCCATTCACAATTTAAGAAATTTAAAGAGCAGAAAATAAAAATATAGGACTTTAAAAATATAATATTAGTTTTAAATGACAATAAAGTTATTTTATAGTATTATAAAACTAATCACATTTAACTTTCTCCGCTATGTTGGAAGAACCACATGCGTACTTAGGGTACGTATGTGGTTTTTTTATGTTCTGAAAAAAAATTAGGAGTGAATCTTCGTGTCACAAAGAAAATATAAAAAATTAATAGCTAGAAGCAGTTTTGTTGTGTTGCTAATAAGTGCTATTGGAGGTGGGGTATATTTAGCTGAACAAGATAATAATCCTACCGCGATGGAAAAAAAAGTAGTTTTAGAAAATCCAACTGCAGCCTACATAGAAAAAATCTATGTAACGTACATCGATGAGATAGTGCACACTTGGAATCTTATATCTAATGGAGATACCCAAACAATACAAGAAACTAAAAACAAAATTATCGAATGGAAAGCTCTGTTGTTGCAGCAACAGGAAGAAGTATATGAACCCTTAAATACACCTGTAGAGCATCAAATCGATACCTTAGAGAAGTTCTTAGCATTATCCCAAGAGAATGTGTCAGTTGAGCAACGAAAAGGGCTTAGAGAACTATCTAGAGATTTTATAGAAGGTCATGAATTAGTAAAAGAAGGGTTATTTCTAATCTTTAATAAACAAGAAATTGAATATAGCGTAGCAGCTGATGGAACTATTGAATATCAATTTAAAGGTGATTGATGCCTGTGTAAATATACAAGAAAGGAGAGGTGAATTTGTTCAGTTACTACATACTGCTTTTCCCAAAAAAGAACATGTCTTTTATTTACCCTAACTTTTCAAAAATCAGAGCTTTTAGTAAATCCAAAGCTCTAGAGAAATATCTGAAACGAAACAAAGTTTACGAAGATGATTATTTATTTGAAGTTTACACTGTTGCAGAAATATTGGACTCAGGGATAATGAGTTACTGTCATAAATTCTTAGAGGAGAAGGAAAGTAAAAAAGCTTCAGAATTAGAGAGAAAGATATTATTTTGTCTTAGGAAAAAATACAACATTAAAAGATTTTATGAGTATTTAAGTCAAAAAACAGACTTAGAACTAATAGAACTTTGTAATATTTCCACACATTACGGCATTATTTTTATTCGTCAACTTAGCTTTAAGGATTTCTGTAATCCGGTACATAGAAGTTTAGTTTTACAGCTAACAGATACGTTAGAAAATGCTCCATTCACAATCTCAAACTTCAAGGTTGGGGCGAATAGAGAAAACATGAATAACCTTCTAGTAAATTTCTACTTAATAGTTAAAAAATACGAAGATTTGTGGCATGAAATACATCACTCAAATAATGATTTTGACATCATCACTGAAGAGATATTTAAACCAAAATTCATGGCATTGTTTGATCAAACAGATTGAAGAGACAGGAGGATTTTTATGCATTTCTGCCAAGCTGCTTCTAAAATGGGCGAAGGTAAGTATATTCAAAGTGTTGTAAGCCAAACAGAATGTTTCAAAGTGCGCAAAAGTGGCATGAATACGAATCGAATTGTAGAAGCGGTACTTAGGAGGGTGAACTTTTATGAAGAAAAAGTATTTTAAGCTATTTCTTATATTTGCAATAGGAGCGATTCTAGGTATTTTCCTTGTAGGCCTTTTCTATAGTTGGGCATTACAAAAAACCATCCTTGTTTCAGATCAATTAAATTTTGTAAATAATACTGGTGAAATCGTTCTAATTATCCATGATTACAATGATGGTAAAGTTGACCACGATTATGTAAATGAACTTCTTGACCGTCGAATTAATAACATTAAGCAATCAAAGAGCTTCCCTTATGAGGTATTATCACGCGGAAAATCTAATTCTAAATATGCTAATTATGGTGCAGCCATAGACCGATTAGTAAATAGTCTGGAAGGCTTAAAAGATAAAGTTGCTAAAGACGAAGGTATCGATACTGAAAAGGATATGAATGATTTTATTGAGGCAGTTGAAAATTACATGAAGGTCCTTCAAGAAGTTCTTTAAGGGCTTCTCTACTTTTTTTTGCGAGGTTATCAAGGAGGAAATTGTTTGAAAAAACATGAAGAAAAAGAATCCACTGTAATTAATAACAAGTTCAATTATATGTATATCAATTTTGGTTTAATTACTTTTGGTTTTACGATCCCTATTATTTTGGGTGCATTATCATTAATGGCCATAGTACTGGTAGCAGCGAAATACGTTAAAGGCGGCGTATCATTTTCTGAGGCTTTATTTGGGGGCACAACTTTATTACATTCAATACATATCTGAAACACATGTTTCTAATCAACATGGATTAAGTGAATTGGAGGCAGTATGTATAGTCAATGATTTATTTGGTCGTGTTGAAATATTAAAGACCACCATCCCACTAAGCCAAGATTACACACTAATCTATCTACTAGAGAATTATGAAAACAACTGGCAATGCCCAGATGAGATATTTTATTTAGTAGAAAAGATTGGTGAAAATGTATTAATCAACTCATTAATTGATCTGGCCATATGAACTTTATCTTATAACCAAAACTAACAACTAATTAACAAGTGGATTTACTAAATAAGATAGCCTCTCAAACAATTGATAGAGATTACTAATGAAGGGAGAAATGTTTAAATGCAATACTCTGAATATAGAAATATACATGGCAAATGGGGAAAAAGAATGGGGTATATCTCAGGTGTTGGAAAACTTCAAGAACTTAATGGGAGATTACCATATAAAAACAACCTATTAATTGAAGGTGTAACCGGAAAAGGTATGTCCTACTATTCAAATTTAAAACTTAATCTCCAAAAGCCAGCTCTAATAATCCCATGAAAAACTTATTCTTAGGGTCATTGAAGACTAAGCAAACAGTAATAGGATTTATTTCACTAGTCTTGCTTGTATCTGTAATTTCATTCGTACTTTATCAAGTTACTAAAAAAACCGTTACGCTTGATGCGAACGGAGAGACTATCAAAATAGCAACACATACCAAAACTGTAGAACAATTATTACAAGAACAGAAGATTGTCGTAACAGAGCATGACAATATATCACCCTCTCTAAATGACACAATTGTTGATGGATTAGCAATTAAATGGAAACAAGCAAAAGAAGTGACTATTTCAGTTGACGGAAATCAGTTAAAAATTTGGACAACCGAAACAAACGTGAAAGACATTTTAAAAGAAGCAAATATTGAAGTATCAGAGAGGGACTCTTTAGTACAGGAGCTAGATACAGAAATAGGGGCAGATAACAACATCGATATCCAAAAAGCGTTTCAAGTATCTCTTGTCGTTGACGGTAATAAAAGAAACGTATGGTCAACTTCGACTACAGTAGCTAACTTTTTAAAACAACAAGGAATTAAGCTAAATGAATACGATTGTGTCGAAAGTAATGACCTCACGGACGTTATCACACCAGAGAGTAAAATCACAGTAGTTCGTATAAAAAAGGAACTAGATGTAGTGGAAGAAACTTTAGATTTCACAATTGAAAAGCAGCAGGATGCTTCATTGGAAGCGGGAATAGAAAAAGTTGTAACAGAAGGCCAAAAAGGTTTAATTGCTAAAACGTATGAAATCGTAAAAGAGAACGGCAAAGTTGTAGCTAAAAATCTACAATCTGAAAAAGTTTTAAAAGAACCGCAGAATCAAGTGGTTGCAGTAGGTACTAAAACTATAGTGCCTAGTGTTACTAGCGTTCCTAGTAATGCTAGTACGGCTAGTATACCAAGTGTTCCAAGTATAGCTAGTACATCGACTGTATCACTCGGTTCAACAGAGCCAGCAAGCGGTCGTGAATTTTATGTAACTGCAACTGCCTATACCGCTTATTGTAAGGGGTGTTCGGGTACATCTGCCACTGGTATTGATTTACGCTCAAACCCTGAGTTAAAAGTAATTGCGGTGGATCCATCTGTTATTAAGCTTGGCTCAAAAGTCTGGGTTGAAGGCTATGGAATAGCTGTTGCTGAAGATACTGGTGGTGCAATTAAAGGAAATAAGATAGATATATTTGTAGAATCCGAAATCCAAGCAATTAATTGGGGAGTTAAGGTAGTTCGTATAAAAGTATTAAATTAAAAAAATTATAAGAACCATTAAGGAGTTAAATATAATGAATCCTGTTATCGAACGCATTTCAAAAGAAGGAGTGTCCATTGAAAAACATTACGGGAGAAATGTCTTTTCGTATCACTCTGGAGCAAACCTTATAACCTATCCAGCATTTGAAGATCTGAATGTACCTCGAAATATCTTTAATCTAGCACATGAACTAGGACATCATCTTCAAAGAAAGAATACTTTTCTCCATTACTTCGCCAGTTTAGGAAGGACAAATAATCTTCTATATTTACTTCTATTTCCTTTTATCTTATTGGAAGAAATTGATGCATGGATAAAAGGTTGGCGCATATGTAAAGGTGAGAAAATTGCTCTTGACGGTTTCATCACCTTGGCCGTCTCATCAGTAAATAGCTATTGCATAGGATTTCTTAATCAAATCTTATCTATTGGAAAGCGTGTTATAGGTTTATATATTGGTTCGGTATTTTTAATTAGATTTATTATTATAAGTGAAGAAATGAATTTACAGCAACCAGAGTTTTTAACCTCTTTACGTTATGAAGTAATTAATAGCAGTTTAACCCAAAATGAGTTGGTAACAGAAACATTTCAACTCTTACTCTTTAGCTATCTAATTGGTATTTTACTTTTCATTATTCCTAAATTTCTTAATTCACATTCTCGAGCAAGGGAATCTTCGAATAACAAAGGAGAAAATGATGAAAAGCAGCCCGCTTCGAGTTAGTTGTTTTACCGATGATATTTACGATTAAACTAATTTAGGTGGGGGAAATGTATGATGAAAGTCACTGGAAATGCCCGGATGAGATATTTTATTTAGTTGAAGAAAGTATTGGCGAAAATGTAATAGTCGAAGCATTAAAGGATTTGTCCATTAATAACACCTGGTGACTACTTGATAAACATCTTATGATACCTATTATAATTTGTGAAAGGAATGAATTTTAGAGTTAGGAGTTTAAAAGTGTTAATACTACAGATCAATACTGAGCGGATAGCAGTCGTTAATTTTGAACACGGAATTATATACTTCGAGATTGAGCATAGCTATTGTGATAACTATAAAGATTGGAAGAACATAAAAATTCGAAAGTGTTTTGACGAATTATTGGATTTTCTAAGAAAAGATGGAATTGATGCCCATTTTATTTAATACTTTCAAGGGGGATAATGTAATACTATGATTACTCACTTATATGGTGATGTTATTGGTATTGAAGCGGAGGTTTTAGTTAATCCCTCAAATGCAAAAGGTTATATGGGAGGATTAATAGCCAAGTACTTTCATATGAAGGGGGTTGCCGAATCGATTCATTATTTAGATCCTAGCATTGAAAAGGTTTCAAAAAAAGTACTTAAATCGAGTATCTTTAAATGTGGAGATGTATTTCATACTGGAGCTGGTAGTTTGGGTTTTCCAAAAGGAATCTTGCATGCAATTACAATGATGAAACCTGGCCAATCCTCCAATATTCATGTTGTTAAAGTATGTTTAATCAATTTATTACATTATTGTGAGATTAATAATATTACAACTGTAGCATTGCCATTGTTAGGTACTGGAACAGGGAAAGTAAATAAAGATGAGGTTATCAGATTATACGAAGAAATGCTAAGTGATTCAAAAACACATTTCAAAATAGTTCATTTCAAATCTTAGCTTACTAGGGGACCACTTATACAAAAGAAAAAACCCACTCGAAGCCACCGAGTGAGCATTTTAGGACAATTACAAAAGTGAGAAGAAAACACATTCAACAATAGTTCTTATCGCAATTGCAAATATACAAAGAGTATAAAGGTTTAAAAAAATTAAATCAATGAAATTCTTCATACAAGGTTAAAACCTTTATCCTGCTAGTTCACTTGTTATATTTATAATGACAAAATTTGAATGGTTCGTTATACTTGAAGTATAACTTTTCTTCGAAACTTTTACGCTCAATCCACACGGAAGAGCATATTTTTTAAAACGCTCATTTGAGTGACGAATACGACTTTTTTGTCGTGCCTTCGTTTCTTAATGGGCGTTTTTTGTTTTCGTCTGAAAGTTACACTTTTTAAGGAGGCTATTATAAATGGCAAAAATCAGTCAAGAAAGTATTGAAAGAGTAAAGGCAGTGACACTCGTTGACCTAGCACAAGCATTAGGGTTTCCAACTAAAATGGTTGGAAAACAGTTGTTCATTCCATGCCCTAATCCTGCTCATAATGAGTCTAAATTGGATACTTGTTGTATTGAGATTAATAAAAATATTTTTAATTGTTTTCATTGTGCAGATGTAAAAGGTAATAGCGCAATCTCACTATATTCATGGCATCAATTTGGACAAAGAGAAGGAAAATTCAAAGAGTCAGTTTTAGGTGTAGCACAACTTATGGACATTGAAGTGACAGATGAACGAGGAATAGTGATGAAACCTGGTAGCAACACTTACATGCCTTCAGTAAAAATTATTTCTCAGGATCTTGAACCTCAACCTGTACAAGTTGTTGATGCATTCTATCGCGCATTTCTATCAATGTGTCCACTTAGATCAGAACATGCAAATGAATTAATGGAGAAACGTCGTTATTCAATTGAAGAAATAAATCTTCATATGTTTCGTTCCGTTCCCACATTAGATGAATGGATTAGTATTTACTCAAGATTAAAGTCTTTAAATTATCCATTTGAACGCATTCCTGGTTTATCACAAATTTTCCAACCTGATTATTTTAATTCTAAATTCCCTAAAGATTTAGGTGAGGCTGGAGTTTTTAAGGATGCTAACGGAAAGAATCATGAAGGTCATTGGTTCTACGTTTTAAGCGCAGCGAAAGGATATTTTATTCCTGTTTATAATGAGGATGGATTTATTATCAGACTTCGTGTACGTAAAGATAGTGGGGATCCAAAATATGTGTGGTTTTCTTCAACACATAACATTGAAATTGAAAACATTATTCAAAAAGCTCGACGTAATGGAGCATCTAGTGGGGCCCCAATTACAATCGAGGTACCACCTGATTACTTGAAAGTTTGGGAACGTGGTGTGAATGTTTCAAACATAATACCAACAAGAACATTGTTAGTAACTGAGGGAGAACACAAAGCAAAGATAAGTGCCAAAACTTTTAACGTATTTGCAGCTGGTCTACCAGGCGCGGGTAATTTTTCGCAATTACTGAAGCTTATACGCAAGTGGAATATAGAGAAATTAATAATTGCATATGACATGGATACATTACAACGCATTGATGATTCAAAAGAAAGCATAAATAAACAAGCTACTCTTATGGATATCGTTAATCGTTTTGCTGTTGAAGTCGTTAAACTAGGAGTAGATAGTGTTATTTGGACTTGGAATCTAAATGATGGAAAAGGTCTGGATGACCTTGTTCATAATCGCAAACTCCCTATTGAGTTTAATTTAAAAACAAAGCGCCAAAGAGCTGTAACACTTGATACAGTACATTCTCTATAAAAAACTTTGAATGTTAAAAGATGAAAAATTTGATTATTAGGAGAAATTTCTATGATAAACCGAGTCGTATTAGTTGGAAGACTAACAAAAGATCCCGAGCTACGCTACACACCAAATGGTATTGCGTCTACTCGATTTACAGTTGCTGTAAACCGTACATTCTCAAACCAACAAGGTGAAAAAGAAGCAGATTTTATTAGCTGTGTTGCTTGGCGCAAACAGGCTGAAAACTTAGCGAACTTCATGAAAAAAGGAAGTTTGATTGGAGTAGAAGGTCGTATCCAAACAGGCAGCTATGAAGGACAAGATGGTAAACGTGTATATACAACTGATGTTGTCGCAGATAGCGTCCAGTTTTTAGAACCTCGTAACGGTGGTGGAACGTCAACCCCTCCTCAAAACAATGGACAGGCTTATGGTCAAAACCAACCGCCAATGAATCAGCCAAATTATACACGTGTAGATGAGGATCCATTTGCTAATAGCAAAGGACCAATCGAAGTGTCTGAAGATGACCTTCCATTCTGACCGGTATAACACTGTGTAATTAAGAAACAACTAAGAAAATTTAAGAACCTATTTAAAACGAACAGTTCTAATTCAACTGTTCGTTTTATAAATTACAAATACTGAAATGAGGAAAATATATATGAAAATTCAAGTGACTAAGTCAATTTTACTTAAAGAACTTGCTACAGCTAGTAAATATCGTGGAAGGGAAATTAAAGGAGGAAATACTATAGGTATTCCTTTTATATCTCTAAGCGCATCTGAAGAAGGTCTTAAAATACGTGCTACTGATAACCAGGTTTATTACGAAAACATCTTGCCGCTCCATATTGTGGGTGAGGAAGATTTGGAAGAAGTTCATGTTGTGATTGAAGCGGGCCAAGTAGCTCTTACTCAAAAATTTGATGAAGTACTACGAAAATTCCCGTCGGAGAAAGTCGAAATACAAGTAACCGGTGAAAAAATTATTCTTACTGCTGACAATGTAAATGCAGAAGTATCAACAATGGATAGCCCATTTGATGAAGCACCTACTGGCGTAGAAGGCGAATCTATCAATTCACCCAAGACATTTTTTGATAATATCATTACTAAAACCGTTTTTGCTTCCAGTGAAAGTGATTCGCGACCCCTTTTAAAAGGTATCAATATTAAAGGGGATGGTACAACGTTCACTGCAATAGCAACCGATAGTCATCGTTTAGCAAAATATGAGGATGCACAATCTATTCAAATTGATAACATTACTATTCCAGCAAAACCTTTCGCAAGTGTCCTCGAAACATTTAGTGATGATGGAAAAGTGATGCTTATACCTTTAGGCAATTATGTTAAATTACAACAAGAAGATAAAAACGTATTTATACGTTTACTTGACGGGAATTTTCCAGATACAACGAAACTTGTAAATGTTTTAGATACTGTTTCCCATATTAGCATTAACTCAAAAGAGTTGATTAATGCCATTGATCGCGCAATTCCTTTCGCTAAAAATGATAAAGGCCGTCCAGTGGTTCAGCTTGAGATGTTTGATCAAGGGATCAAAATTTTTTCTTCAGCCGAGGATGGCTCAATGACATCTAATGTTTCCATTAATAAATCAAATGGCGTAGTTATTTCTGAAAAAATTGTATTAAATGCTAAATTTATGATTGATTCTATCAAATCACACAATAGCAAAGAAGTTACGCTAGTCATAGAAAGTAAAGGAAAGCCTGTTTATGTTCTTAGTGAAGACAAAAGCAACACCCAACTTATATTACCTATTAAATACTAATATCTATTAAAAAGCCCTTTATAGTGGGCTTTTTCTTATGGATTTTTCCAGGTGAAAATTGTATAATGACACCATACTATTGATAAACGTCTATTTGACCTCCAACCACACGGTATAGAGGATTATAAAGCACTTCATTTAATGAGTGTTCATTCTTATCTATTTACGGGATAGGTATGTTCATTTACTAATTGAAGTGCTTTTTTGCGTTTTCATTAGTAAATAATTTTTAGGAGGCAATATTTATGCCGCAAAATTTAATTTCGTGTTTGGAGAAACGTATCAACACTGGATATTTTAAAATAGACGAACCAGTTATGGTTCGTGAAGATTTCAAAATTGTAGTTGTGTATATCCCTTCAGAAAAAGAAGATAACAACGCAATTATGTTCGGAACACATACGAATAATGTATTCCCCGACTCTTTTAAAGAGCTTGGTGAAGATATTGTTCATAATTTTCATGCGACTTACTTTGATTATCCACACCGTTATTCAGATGATTTTTCACCCGAAGAAATGGTCACGTTTGACTCAATAGAAAAGTATAGCCGTGGAGAATTATTCATTAAATCTGGATTGGTTGAGTTTGTATCATTTGAGCATAAAAACACTATCTATCCCGAAGCTATTTACGGTTGTAAATTTACAGGAGAAGGTATTACACGAATTGAAGATTGTAATGTAATCGAAGGGCTGAAATCAATTCGAAGAACATGGAGGGTATAGAGAGAGCAACTGCAATATTGTATGGTTGAAAAGGAAGGAATGAATTATATGAAATATATCGGAAAAGTGTTTGAATACTATTCTCACCATGGTGAAAAGCGTAAAGCGACTTGCAAGAAAATAGAGTTTCATCAAGAATTAGGGAAACCAATTTTTATAGGAATCACACCTTTTGGTAATCATGTTAGATTAACAAGAGAAGAAATAACAAATTCATATCATGAATAATTAGAATAATTTTACAAAAAACAATATCTTATTTTAAAGAGGAACGAGGTAAAATCGTTTCTCCTTTCTTTTTTCTACTAAAAAGAGAATTATATGACCTTTAAAAAATTGATGTATAAGGAGATAATAATGGATATGTATTTTATTTATTATCATTGTGATCAATGGAAAACGAATAGCAGCATGAAAATTATAGGTGTTTTTACTGAACCAAAATTGAAACAGACAATTGTCGAGCAAGGTGCTACATAAAGACTACATCATTACGGCATACGATTTACAAGAGCGTAAAATGAGGAACTTACCTAAGACTAGTCATAGAAAGTTAAGGAAAACCTCTTTTTGTTCTTAGTGAAAACAAAAGCAACAATAAGCAACTTATATTAAATACTAAAATCTATTAAAAAGCCCTCTATAGTGGGCTTTTTCTTATGGATTTTCCCAACTAAATATTGTATAATGACAACATACTATTGATAAACGTCTATTTCACCTCCAACCACACGGTATAGAGGTTTATAAAGCACTTCATTTAATGAGTGTTCATTCTTATCTATTTACGGGATAAGTGTGTTCATTTACTAATTGAGGTGCTTTTTTGCGTTTTCAATAGTAAATAATTTTTAGGAGGCAATATCTATGCCGCAAAATTTAATTTCACGTTTGGAGAAACGTATCAACTCAATTCATAAAGAATCATTCTGGACTACACTACAAGTAGAAGGGGATTTTATTAATTTTAATGAATCTTCCAGAGAACATACTTATGCTTTGAGAACGAATAAGGAATATTTAGAGGACATTCTAAACTCAACTTTATCATTGGCTAGAATCTATACTATTGTAGTTAAAATAAAGGATGGGTTTTTAGAAGTTTTGAAAGTAGACTAATTTTTATTCACCCAAAATAGGAGAGTTCATGTTTATGAAAACTTTCATCTTACCAATTAATGAAGTCAGAACAGTCGCACACATACTTCCCAAAGAAGCAATTGAAGACATCGAAAAACGTATGTCGGATTGGATGCTTAGCGGAGGAAATGATGATGACCCGTATATGTATCAACAGTCCCACTATGCAAAAGAACTAGCTTCGTACTGTGAGATGAAGACTCTTAAATAGCATATGGATTTACACAAGAAATTTATTGTTAATCAATTAAAAAGGAGAAAACATATGGATAATACTAGCGTTAGCTTTTTGCAAACTCTTAGTTATGGAGGATATACGTTTAACTTAAAGGTAATTTGTTCAGATAATCCAGGAATTGATGGTTTTTATATAGTTTCTGAAGCTCCTGATGAGTTTCAAATAAATGGTGAATTGTTTTCAAATGAAGATGAGATTTTTGATACGATTCAAGAAAATATTTCATCAATTCGCTAATAAGTTAGCAAACATTAATACAGTGTATAAAAAGAGGGACGATGATTTAGTCGTTCCTCTTTTTCTTGTTTTAACAATTTTTAGTTTTGATTGAGTGAAATCAAAAAAATAAGGAGTAGATATTATGATCACAAAATGGATAAAGAGACGTACAGCTAAATTATCAAGTCGCGGGCTTTACCTACAAGATAAGGAATTACTTAAATCAAATTTTAATGTTGGCAAACATTTTAAGTATGTTGTGGATATGAAGAAGAAACAAATTCGTATTGTTCCTTCAACCAAAGAAACGAAAAACACGGTATCTAAACGTCAACTAAAGGACGGTACAAAACCAGTCCTTGATATACGAGATAAGGAAGCACTTAAAGCTTTTCAAGGTGCCGATTTTTTAGAAGTAGTTATTTTTGAAAATGAGATACTTGTAAGAGGCATAAAAGAACGTAAAATTCGTAAGACATCTATCCTAAATTTCTTGGAGCTAAAAGACACAAAAAGTGCTTTTAATACACGAATAGATAAAGACGAATTAGCGTCTGTTGTTGGGGGATTCGATTTTACAATTTCCTCTAATGAAAACCTTGATTTGGCAGAAAATCCTACCCTATTTAGTGAAATGCCACTTCTTTTACGTGCAGTTAGTTTATTTAGTGGCGCGGGCTGCATGGATATACCGTTCACTCAAAATAATTTTGAAGTAGTATGTGCCGTTGAACGTAATGAAGAGGCTGCTCTAACATATAGATACAATCATGGTAATCATATTTACGTTGCAGATATAACGACTTTTGATAAGTCTATATTTCAGGAATGCTCTGCGCCGGTCATGTTTGGCGGATCTCCTTGCCAGGGATTTTCTAACTCAAATAGGAGGCTTAGTTTCTTAGATAATCCAAACAATTTACTTGTAAGAGAGTTTATTAAATCTGTACAAGCTAATAAAAATTGTGCAATTTGGGTTTTAGAAAATGTACCTCAGCTTTTAACAGCTGGTAAAGGACAATTTCTAAACGAAATTAAAAGTGAATTGTCTGATTTTCATATTACTCATGGGGTATTAAATTCTTTGGAATATGGCGATGCACAAGACCGTCAGAGGGCTTTTTTAATTGGTTCTAAGATAGGTCCGATTTCATTACCAACGCCTAATGTAGACAGTCCTAGAACGGTTTTTGATGCATTCAAAGGTTTGTATGATGAAATGCCTAATCAAAATGATATTTCTGACTCTCGTAAGAGAACGATTGAACGAATGAAATGTATTCCCCAAGGGGGCAATTGGCAGCAGCTACCTGATCACTTGAAAACACCAGGAATGTTTAAAAGAAATACGCAAAGTAATATCTACAAACGTTTAAAATGGGACGAGCCGGCATGTACAATTGTAAATCCACGAAAATGTTTACTCACTCATCCGGAAGAAAATCGTATTTTATCTGTGAGAGAATGTGCAAGATTATTCTCTATTCCTGACGACTTCATTTTCCAAGGAAATTTAGAGGCTATGCAGCAGCAAATAGCAAATGCGACACCTGTTCGTTTGGTGTATGCCATAGCTCAGAAAGTAAAAGATGCAATAACATCGTTTAATGCTTTGCTAAAACGAAGATTTTTTTCTCTAGTATAAATATTATAAAAGAAAGAGGGTATTAGCATGTCAGAATGGTTAGTTAGTTTCGATGAAAAACTTTGGTTGAAAGGATTCTATGAATTTGAATCTTATGAAGATGCAGTTTATAGCATTTGCCATATAGGGGCATTGCGACTGTACAATGAGTGGCTTGATTTTATTGGTTCAATACATATTGAGGTCTCAGAAAGTCTCGCCTTAAATTACTGCGTAGTGGGACGAATAGAAAATTACAAGTATGATGAGGAAACTGGCTTAGACATTCCAATTATGGCTGATATTAATTTTGTTTTTAGAAAACGTGAAAGTCAGATTCTGATGAATTAAATTATATTGGGTTCTTTTAAATTTTGAAATTTAAATTGAACTATTGAAGATAGTGAACCGTATGCTTGGAAATAAGATTTTTAGGGGAGCAGGTGGGAACTGTCAGAGTAATATGATATGTTCTACCTGCTTTATTATGCTATCTTAAATAATCCAACATTTATACAGAGAACATAGTAATTTCAAATTAACGATCTTTTGAATTCTCTTGACATCTAGCCTGGTTTCTAGTTTTATTATAAGTATATGAATTAAATATCTTATAGTAGAGATGTTAATTGATATAAGAAAAAAACCCCTTGTTGGCAGCAAGAGGTTTTTGGTCTACGATATACGCACCAGCAAAGTTTGTTTATCGTAATTTCTTAAATTGATTAATACAAATAGAATTATAAGCAATATTAAAAAATATTGCAATCAATTTTATTATAAAACTATTAATCATTTATCTAATTATCTGATTTTAATAAACAATAAACAAAGTTTCATTTGGCGACGTATAAGTAGGCCCTCTAATCCTTAGAAGGTCTTTTTTTCGTGGGAATTACATTTGCTGCTACAAGGACAGCTAGTGGGATCTAGCTTAATTGAAACTTTGTCGAACTAACGTGCTCTTGACATATTGGCGGAAGTTTAAGATAATTGCACTTGAAATATTATCTTAAATACTCCCGTTTTGTAATATGTTACGGAAGCACCGAGCATACGACTAGTTTCGTATGCTCTTTTTTATTCCCTAAAATTCCTTACTAGGAATTAAACGACGAAAAAACCGCTTTACAATGAACAATCAAAGTAAAAGCGGTGTGCTTTTGGATTAGTCTAGCGAATCGGGAAATTCGTTAGACAAGTGTGAACAACTGCGGGAACAGTTTTCACAAACTAGATTTTAAAATGTATAAAATTTAATAAATGACCACTTCAAAAAATCGGATTCTTTGAGGCGTCTTTAATTTTGCCTTTTTTAAGACTTCTATGAACAATCATATCAACTATCACCAAATATATCAATGAATTTTATGAATTCATTGTATTCTCTTTTCTAGTGTGTTAATTTTTATTTGTAACAAATTTTTCTGAAGGAGGAATTAAGATGGTTACAGTTAAGGAAAATAGTAAGGGTAAGTATACTCGTACAGGTACCCCTTCTCATGAAAAAAAAGCTATGTTAGTTCGTTTAGAAAAAGAGCAAAGAAAAAGGGTAGAAAACTTTCAAAAACAAAATAGAGAATTACAAACAGATCAAAGCGTAGCTCTTGCTTTGTTTGAATTTGCACTTGACGCGTTTGAGCGTGGAGAGTTTGTACTTATTGAACGTTCTAGTGCCTTGAAATGAGGATAAACAAAGAAGGAATGAAAAAACCGCTTCACAGATTTGGTCGTCTGCAAAGCGGATACTTTAGAAGTCGTCATTCGAATTTTGGTCGATTCGATTGACATAGTGTAAAAGCTGCTGGTCACAGTTTTTACGAGTTAGGTCTAAACAAATTAAAAATTCAACACAAGATTCACACAAGAATCATCAAAGATTCATCAAAAAGATTCATCAAAAAATTTAATAAAATTTCAACACAACCTTTTTCAAAAAATCATTTTGAAAAGGGCCACTTTAATATTGCCAAAAAACGGCCTTGTTTAGTTAATTACATAATAACAAGTCTTACAAAAAATTTCAACGAGTTTTACATAGAAAGGAGGAGTTAATATATGGCTAAAATGCGTAAACTAGATGGTATTATATTCTATCAAGCAGAATTAGAGTTTTTGAAATTACATTTTCGAGAGTATTCTACTAGCTTAACAGCTGCATCCCTAGTTACATATTTACTCCTTCGCAGCAATTGTGATGAAGAAGGTCTAATACGTGAAGACGACTTTGTACTTAAACATTTAACTGATAAATACGACTTACCATACAGTTCTATTAATAAAGGTCTTTTAAAGTTGGAAGAAATTGGGTTTGTCCAAAGAATTTTTAATAACCAGAAGCACTATATACACTTACCACTAGTTTTACGTTTTGCGATTAAAGATGATCCTCGTAAATCAGCTGAGCTGAACTATTTCCGTATTCCAAATTACGTCTTTGAAAATGGATACTTAAATGCATTTATTAAAGCAAGAGATGTATCAGGTATTGTTGGATTATTAGACATCATTAATGCTTTGTATCGTGATTATTCCAACAAATCTCAATCTATAATCAAACGAAAAATTCAACCATTATTATTGAAAATGAAGAAGAGTTTACGAAGCGGAAAAGATTGGCTAAAACGACTTTTTAATGATGGTAGAGGTTTAATCAAAGAGGTTAATTTTGATCAACGAGATACATTTGGAAATTCGGTAGTAGAGTTACGATTTAGTTCGGATGCTTTTAATGAGCGAGAGGTAAATCCGATTGAAGAATCAATTACTGCTATTGCTAAGAAAGAGATTAGAAAACACTTTAAAAATAGTACTATCTCCTATAAAAACAGCGAGTTAACGAACTGCATTAATATCTTTAAGTCAGACGTATTGGTGCATTTACATAAGCTACCTAACGTTGTGGCAAAAGATATGGCATTACACATAACAAAAAATCTATTGGTGGATGTATTACCTAAAACTATTTATGCTATTGAGCATTCTAAAGTAGAAAATCTCCCTGGATTATTCAGGGTGCGTCTGAAAGGCTTCTTTAATACATTCGTAAAAACAGACGAACATGCTCGGACTATGATTAGGTTTGCATATCAACGAACAAATACTGATATTCCTCCATTATTTACATAACAACCTTTTTCAAATTTAAAAATGAAAAAGGTTATTTGACATTGATCAAAACGAGATCTCTTTATATTAAAGAGATCTCGTTTTTTTTTTACGCTAGGTTTTGTATTTTATTCCCAAGTACGTATTCCTATCGATGGATTTCAGAACTGTGGAAACTGTTGATAATAGAAATAAGATTGTGGAAAGTTTATAACTGTACTGTTGAAATAGTGAATAATATATTTATAGCTTGTTAAGTACATAGAATAAGGTATTTAGTGAATTTAATAGGAACTCATAAACCCAAGTGGCAGAAGGGGTAGGAGAGATAAAGTTATCCCCTATAAATATATATATTGATTATTACTATTGGATTTTTTATTTATTGTAGTGGAAGTAAAAGAGGTAGTTTTATAGTTTTGAAAAAGGTATTTTGATTTTTTTCTATTTAATATATCTATTATTAATTATGTTTTGCTATTCAAGTAAGAATTTGAAAACCAACATAAATATAAATCTATTATCATTATTCCTAATTAACAGGTAATTAATTCGAAGAAAGAGTATTAATAAACAGTATTATTTGATAATTTATGAAAATACAGATAACATCATGAGTAAGGAAAAGTAAGGAATGGAGTTGAGGACAGATGTACAAAGCATCGTTAACTAGTAAAGGACAATTGACTATTCCAAAAGAAATTAGAGATTTCTTAGAACTTGAAATGGGAGATGAAGTTTTATTTTCAATTACAGATATTGAAAATAAAACTATACTTTTTGAGAAAGTAGGAAAACAAGTATTATGTCCAGCCTGCAATGGTACGGGTAATTTTATTGATTTTAATTTGCCATGTTTCCTATGTGATCAAACTAAATATATAACTAAAGATAAGAGAATCTTAAACCCGCTACTGCTACATACATTAGCCAAAAATAAGGTTACTTTAACAATTAAAACTCAAGATACTTCTCCAGAAAACGGTTTTATGATTAATGAAATCCCTAAAATTACACTATTTAGTAACATTTATCCCGAAAAAATACTTAGCTGGGTACAAGATTTACTTCAACTGGATTTAATAAGAGATTATGCACCCAAAAGGCCCACAAATCCTGATGAATTTATGTTTCCGTCAAATACAGCATTAAATAACATTTTAGATTTATTAGTTACTGATGCAGCAAAGCAACAAGTGAGAAGTTGGTTTAAATAAATCAGGGGGTAAGAGGAGTTGTTTAAAAGATGACGCAAGAATTTATTTTAAATGAAGAAGTATACAATCTTTTAGTCGATTATGAACAAGCTTATAAAACTTCAGTAGTTATAAAGGAAAAATTAGATAGTTTACGTCGTAAAGATATGTCACTTCCCTATGAAAATGAACCAACGGCTTCATTATTAAAATTTACAATTGGTGACAAGATTGAAATGCTAGAAAATGAATTAATAAATACCATCAAAACTTTGTCAGACCGACAATCAAAGGCACAGTCTGGATTAGATTTGCAGTTTTTTATAGAATTACGAAGTCCAAGATACAGACCATTCATGTATAATTATTACGTTTATGCTTTTAAAGAGAATAATGGTCCTTTAATATTCATTTCTGAGAACAGCGAAACTGGGGGAGACAAGAGATATGATTCAAAAGAAGAGTTAATTTTTGATTTCGTAGAGATGTACCATTACTTGCATAAAGATTTATCCCGAGACGAAATGATAGATTTTGTTTCTGACCGATTTAAATATGTTTAGTTGTAGCTTTGTATACACATATATCTATATATTAAGGTGGTAAGAAAGGCAGACTAGGTGAAGGGTTTTCTTTAGGGAGAAAACCTTAATCATAAAACATCTTCTTAAGCTCCCATTCGTATTATAAGGTCAGCCAGAGAAATCTGGTTGACTATTTTTTATTCAATTTATAGATTGATAGTAGCCGGGGTAGAACGGAAGCTCCCGTGGGACTTGATCCCGAC
>NZ_JBMGUV010000016.1:0-123393 GCF_049058285.1 Lysinibacillus sp. UGB7 | reverse complement strand
TACCGAAGTTCGCTACTAAAAACTTTATTGATTACGTTTTGCTTGTTCAGTTTTCAAGGTTCATGTAAATCATATTGCTATCTCCAAGAGACAACTTCTATATCATAACTCTTGTAAGATTAAATGTCAATATGTTTTTTAAAAGTATTTTTTGGAGCGGGTGATGAGAATCGAACTCACGACATCAGCTTGGAAGGCTGAGGTTTTACCATTAAACTACACCCGCGATATTAAGGATTTTTTATGGCGCGCCCGGCAGGAGTCGAACCCACAACCTTCTGATCCGTAGTCAGACGCTCTATCCAATTGAGCTACGGGCGCATATGTTTGTTAAAATGACTTGGTGCGGCCGAGAGGACTTGAACCTCCACGGGGTTGCCCCCACTAGGCCCTCAACCTAGCGCGTCTGCCGTTCCGCCACGACCGCATTCAATTAGTAACTTTTTTATTATACTATGATAATTTGAAATGTCAAGTCTTTTCCTTAAAAATGATGAGCCATGAAGGACTCGAACCTTCGACCCTCTGATTAAAAGTCAGATGCTCTACCAACTGAGCTAATGGCTCAAAACAAAAAAGAATGGCTGGGGTACCTGGATTCGAACCAGGGCATGACGGAATCAAAATCCGTTGCCTTACCGCTTGGCTATACCCCAATAAATGGCGGTCCCGACCGGGATCGAACCGGCGATCTCCTGCGTGACAGGCAGGCATGTTAACCGCTACACCACGGGACCTTATTTTGTATTATTGTTTTTTCAAAAATGACCCCTACGGGATTCGAACCCGTGTTACCGCCGTGAAAGGGCGGTGTCTTAACCGCTTGACCAAGGGGCCATGGCTCCGAAGGCAGGACTCGAACCTGCGACAACCTGATTAACAGTCAGGTGCTACTACCAACTGAGCTACTTCGGAATAATTAATGTTGATTTGTCGTTGTTATCTTGTCGACTTTTATTATTATAGGGACAACTTAAGGAAACGTCAACCTTTTTCTTAAAGTTTTTTTATTTCATTAGTTTTAGAGGGCCTGCGCACTTACCACAGCAGTATTTTTTAACATTTACTCTAATCTTTCTAATATATAGCTGCTGACATTTTACACATGTATATGTATAAGAAGAGCGCTGTCTCTTCCTCATAGTTGTAGATGTTTGCAATGTTGAGCAAAAGCGAGGTGCATCCACTTTTTTTAATAGCTCTCTAAAATCTTTGTCGCGATGCTGGTAGCCTTTCCCCTCTAAGTGCAAATGATAGTGACATAGCTCGTGACGAACTATGCCTTCTACTTCGCTTACACCATACTGTTCAAACGCCTTAGGATTTATTTCAATATGGTGTGATTGTAATAGATAGCGGCCACCAGTCGATCGTAATCTTGCGTTAAAGTAAGCTTGATGCAGAAAAGGTTTATGAAAACTTTCTAATGAAACACGATTAACAAGCTGTTGTAGTTCCTCATTGTTCATAGCATTCACCTCTATCAACAAGAATACCACACTGCGTAGTATAGACAGTGTGGCTAAAATTTATTACTTTTCAAGTATTTGATCTTTTGGTGGTAGCATCGTTAATGAGATGCGCCCTTTATTTACTTCTATTTGTTCTACCCATACCGTAACAATATCACCTAATGCTACAACTTCTAATGGATGCTTTATACGTTTTTTTTGCAACTTAGAGATGTGAACGAGGCCATCCTGTTTTACACCAATATCAACAAATGCGCCGAAATCAACTACATTTCTAACTGTACCTTGCAACTCCATCCCTACTTGTAAATCTTCCATTTTCAATACATCTGTTTTAAGCAGCGGCTGCGGAAAGGCATCACGTGGATCACGGCTTGGCTTCATTAATGTATCCACTATATCTTGAATTGTAACAATCCCCATGCCTAAATCTTCACTTAGAACTTCCACATTAAGAGTTGCAATCGCTTCTTCTGCCTTCTGAGACCCAATTTCTTTTTTATCTATATGTGCCGCATCTAAAATCTTTTCTGCTAAACTGTAGCTTTCCGGATGAATGCCTGTTCCATCAAAAGGATTTTTAGCTTCTGGTACACGCAGAAAACCTATTGCTTGCTCGTACGTTTTTGCGCCAAGTCGTGGGATTTTTTTCAGCTGTGTTCTTGTAGTAAATTGACCATTTTCCTCACGTACTTTAACAATATTCTCAGCCACTGTTTTTGAGAGGCCTGAGACATATTGAAGTAGGGATGCTGAAGCTGTATTGACGTCTACTCCAACCTGATTTACAGCTGTTTCTACTATAAAAGTTAACGACTCTGTAAGTTTTTTTTGCGAAACATCATGTTGATACTGACCTACACCGACTGCTTTCGGTTCAATTTTCACTAATTCTGATAACGGGTCTTGCAGACGACGTGCAATCGATACAGCACTTCGTTGCTCTACTTGTAAATTTGGAAACTCCGCTCTTGCCACATCCGATGCAGAATAAACTGAAGCACCCGCTTCATTGACAATGACATATGCCACCTCATTATTTACTTCGTTCAGTACATCTGCAATGAACTGCTCAGTTTCCCGAGAAGCTGTACCGTTACCAATAGCAATTATATTAATTGGATACTTTGCTAAAATCGACTTCACGGCTGATTTCGATTTTGCTACATCCGGTTTCGGCGGATGGGGGTAAATGGCTGTTACTTCAAGCATTTTACCTGTTTCATCAACAACGGCTAATTTACAGCCCGTTCGGTAAGCGGGATCTACCCCTAATACATACTTGCCCTTCATCGGTGATTGTAATAACAGATTGCGAAGATTTTCAGAGAATATATGAATTGCCTGTGCTTCTGCCTTTTCCGTTAACTCACTTCGTAATTCACGCTCAATGGATGGTTGGATTAATCGCTTATATGAGTCTTCAATAGCTAATTTAACTTCCGAAATTGCCGGTGATGAGCCTGTTGCTGGAATCCATTCCTTCCACATGATCATAAGCACCCGCTCAATCGGAACATGAATTGAAACTTTTAGAATATCTTCTTTCTCTCCACGATTAATAGCTAAAATTCGGTGAGGAACAATGCGATTGACAGGTTCTTGGTAATCATAATACATTTCAAAAACATTTTTTTCGTCTGTTTCGTTGTTCTTCACAATTGTTACCAGTACGCCCTCTTTCCAAGAAAACATACGTATTTTTTCACGGATACCTGCGTCATCAGCAAAGCGCTCTGCTAAAATATCACGTGCACCTGTTAAAGCTTCTTCTGCTGATGCAACATTTTCCTCGTCTACAAAATCCTTTGCTAAAAGCGTTACATCTTCACTACGGAACTCTAATAAAATATCCGCTAACGGTTCTAGTCCTTTTTCCTTCGCAATTGTCGCTTTAGTACGTCGTTTTTGTTTGTAAGGACGATAAAGATCCTCTACACGTTGTAAAACAGTCGCTATTTGAATAGCCTTTTCTAATTCTGGCGTCAGTTTATCTTGCTCCTGAATTAAACGAATAACTTCCTCTTTACGTTGCTCGAGTTGCTGTATGTAGTGATAACGATCCTCTACAGATTTAATTTGCACCTCATCAAGAGAGCCTGTAGCTTCTTTTCGATAACGCGCGATGAATGGAACGGTATTTCCTTCATCCAATAATTTAATAACCGCCTCCGCTTGGCCGGGTTTAATAGCTACATCTTTTGCAATGAGCTGTAACATATGCTTTTGTTCCACATCATCACTACCTTTTTCTTTTCATTTTACCATTACATACTAATAAACATGCAAAAAATAGCCCCCTCTTAAGTAGAGTAGACAGCTTCTTTAAAATATATAAGGCGTTTATTGCTACTGGATAGAGGAATCCGATAGTAATAAACGCCTCAAGTGATGTTTAGAGCGACACACTGCCACTAGACAGAATAGCCTCCTGTAATTTCTTAATTGCTTGCCTTTGTATTCTTGATACATGCATTTGAGAAATCCCTAATCGTTCTCCAGCTTCTTTTTGACTAAGTTGTTCTAAATATGTAAGCTGAATGATTTGTTTTTCTCGTTCGTTTAAAACATCCATAGCATCTGACACAATCATTCTTCTATTGGTCATTTCATAGCCAACATCTTCTTTACCCATAATATCAAATAGCGTTACGGTACTTCCATCAGCGTCAGATTCTATTGAACGGTCCATAGAAAGTGCTTGGTAACTGCGACTCATCTCCATAGCCTCTAAAACTTCCTCTTCTCTAACCTCTAATCTGTCCGCGATTTCCTTAATAGAAGGAGACCGTTGCAATTCCATTGTCAGTGCTTCTACGGTTGATTTAATGCGTGGTCCTAATTCTTTAATTCGTCTTGGCACATGCACATCCCATGTTTTATCACGTAAAAAGCGCTTGATTTCCCCTACAATAGTTGGAACAGCAAACGCTTCAAAACTCCGGCCAAAATCTGGATCAAAACGTCTAATGGCACCTAATAACCCAAGCATCCCTACTTGAACGATATCATCAAAATAAGATTTACCATGTGAATATTTCCGCGCAATGGACTCTACCAAATACCGGTAATGAATCACTAAATTTGTCTGCGCTTCATCATCCTCAGTTGCTTGGTACAGTACAATCCACCTTAATACATCTTCCTTTGATGAAGATTTATGTAGTGATTCTTTCTCCATTTTTTCCCACCTGCTCTCTAGCGACATACTTTGTCATGAAAACAGTTACGCCACCATCGTTATTAATCATCACCTCATCCATCAAAGTTTCCATTAAGTAAAGTCCTAAACCGCCTTCTCTTAGTCCTGCAATACTTTCCCCAGGAAGATATGGGCCAATTTCCGACTTTACCTCCTCAAAATTGAAACTATTGCCGTAATCCGCAACCATCATTTCTATCTTATGTTCATATAAGGCACACCCAATCACGATTTCGCCTTCTTCATCTTCTTTATAAGCATGGTGAACAACATTCGTAACTGCTTCACTTGCTGCGATTTTCAAATCTTCAATATCATCATAATTAAATCCTATCCGACTAGCTAAACCAGAAACTGTTAAACGAATCACACTGACAAATTGCGGCTTTGCAGGAACCCTTACTTCTATATAATCAAATTCCTTCATCAGCTTAATTCCACCTTTTTATCAGTTTCAATATCCATCAATTCACTTAAGCCTGTTATTTCAAATAATCTTTGTAATCTACTTGATAAGCCAACTAGTTTAACTTTACCATCTTCGCGCGTGGCTCTTTTATAAAAAGCTACGAAAATGCCTAGCCCTGTACTATCCATATAATTTACTTTTGATAAATCTAGTTGAATTTCTAATCCTTCAGTTATCTTCACAGCCTCAAGTTTTTCACGTAGTCCTGAAGCTGTAAATGTATCAATCTCACCTTCAACAAATCCATATAATTTTGCACCGTCTTCTTTAAAATGGATCATTACGTCCATACAGCCCACCTCCACCATATTTGTTCGACTCTTCTTCAATTACCCTTATTATAAAATACTAAACATAATTATTTATTTTTTTATAATTACAACTGTAAAATCATCCGATAGTTTAAAGTTTTGTATTCTTTCTATTTTCTTATAAAGAAAATTACATAGTTCCTGTGCAGATTGATGTCGATGCTCGGCAATCAATGATGTGATGATCTCTCGTGAATTTAACTCATTATGTTGTCCTCTAAATTCTGTAACACCATCTGTCATGATTACTACTACATCCTGGTCCTCTAAGGGGATTTCGTTATATGAATACTTGATTTCAGGTAATACACCAAGTAGTAAACCTTTCGCCTCTAAAGAATAAAATGTATTTTCTTTAGCCTTATAGTGCAACGCTGGTTCATGACCTGCAGATGCGTATGAAAAAATGCTATTTTGAATATCCAAGCAACCGTAAAACATGGAAACGAACATGCTATCGTCCACACCTTTTTCAATTACACGATTGATGACCTCTAATACATATGATGGATCTTTATAAGCATAATCAAGCGTCTCAAGTGCATATTTCACCATAGACATACATAATGCAGCAGGAACGCCTTTACCCACAACATCCGTTACGGCCACACAGAGACAATCCTCTCGGTGATGTAAAAAATGTACATAATCACCGTTCATTTTACGAATGGGGATTGAAATCATCCCGATATCAACACTCGACAGTTGTGGTACGACAGTTTTAAGTAATGTTTTTTGAATATTAATTGCGATATTCATTTCTATTTCAAATTCAGCCTGTTTTTGTATTAAGCTTTGATGCTCTCTATGCGCCATCCCATAATGCACCATCACTTCAATGAGAAAATCATATGCAGGACGCACTTCATTTATTCTATCTGGAAAAATCTGCTCTACGGCATTTTTATGAATGCTCACAACATCCTCTGGTGAAACGTTTTTTTGAATTAATTGACGGGTGAAATTTTGACCAATATATAAATTTTCTTCAGTTTGATTGGTCATATAATCTGATAAGATTTTTTTATATTGCTTGTCTAACTCTTTCAAACCTCCACCTCCTAACGTAACCATTTTTCCGTTGTGATGACCGTACCTTGTCCTAGAGTAGATTGGATATCCATGCTATCCATTAACCTTCTAACACCAGGTAAGCCTGCACCTAGTCCACCCGAAGTAGAGTAGCCCTCTTCCATTACTTTTCGAACATCCTTAATGCCTGGACCTTTGTCTGATGCAGTAATAACAATTTTCTTTTCAGCTTCTGTCTCAAAACTTTCAACTTCTATAAACCCAATACTTGCATATAAATATATATTTCTAGCTAATTCACTAATCGCTGTCGTTATTCGAGCCTGATCAACAGTTCCAAATCCAAGTGCCTTCGCCTCATTGCGCCCTAGTTGTCTTGCCGCAACTATATCCCACTCTGTAATAATTTCAACCGAAGACTTTAATGTCACTGTTGTCCCTCCAATTCCTTTCGGAGCTCTATTGTTATATTCTCTCCCTTTTAAGCTTAATTACCTTGCCATTTAAACTTAACTAACCGTTTTTTATCGAAAGAGAAATAATATAAGGTATATTCTATGTATATCTCAATAATACCTTTCGACATTTTTTCACAAAAATCTACTTTTATTCTAATGCTTATGTCCATTTTAAATCTATTTATACTATTTTTGAAGTACATTCAATTCAAGGTGAAGTAGACTTTGAGAATAGAAATGTAAAAAGCACCTAGATGAAGAAATCATCCAGATGCTCTATACATATATGTATATCAAAATTTGACAAGTCCCAAACTAATCATCAATGCACCATCTACCTTTTCCATCACCGCATGATCAAGCTGCGTAATACGATCTGTCAGTCTAGACTTATCAATTGTACGCACTTGTTCGAGCAAAATGACCGAATCACGTTCAAAACCATACTTTTCAGCATTTATTTCAACGTGCGTCGGTAGCTTTGCCTTTTGAATCTGAGCAGTAATTGCTGCGATGATGACAGTCGGACTAAATCGATTGCCAATATCATTTTGAATTATTAACACCGGCCTAGTACCACCTTGCTCGGAACCGACTACCGGCGATAAATCTGCAAAAAAAACGTCACCACGTTTTACATTCAAAGTGTCATCCCCCGCTAACGAGACGCTCCACTGTATGTTGTGCTTCATATTCTGCATGCAAGCATTCACTTGCAATCATCAGATTAATATGAGACATCTCAACATATCCTTTCATCATAGCTTCCCGTATTTGATTTGGTTGCTCCTGCATTAAATTTTTGCGCGACAAAATCTGCGCAAAAGATTCACCTTCAATTACTTCCTTTGTTTGTAGAAATAATCTGTCTTGAACAGCAATTGTAGCTTCTCTTAACTTTTTCTCGTACACAGCAAGCACCTCCAACGGAACCATCACTTTTCATTACTTCTCATTCTACCATTGAAAGATATTGTTGAAAAGACACGAAATGACAAAATATCTGACAATTTGAAGTATATGTTGTAAAATCCATGTAGGTTGTCGAAGGAAAATGTGTCGTTAAATATATATTTTAGGAACTCTTGCTGTTATAATGCATGGTATTTCATAATTTATGGTTTCAAGCTTTACTGCCCATTCATTCATTGAAATAACTTCTTGCCCTTGACGACCAATGAGCGTTACTTTCTCCCCTATAGCATATGCTTTTGGTAGGGCAACCATACATTGATCCATGCAAATTCGTCCAACTATCGGTGTTCTTTGGCCACCTATTATCACTTCTTGTCCAGCTAGTTTACGAATTACCCCATCCGCATAGCCTACAGGAATTGTACCTACCCACATATCTGTAGGGGCAAGAAACGTTGCCCCATAACCAATTGACTCACCTGCACTTACTTGCTTTACATGTACAAGCTCACTCTCAAGTGAAAAAGCTGGACTCAATGGAAATGGTAAAATTCCTTCAACATAAGACGATGGCGACAGTCCATACATTGAAATGCCATAGCGTACCGCATCAAATTGTAAATGTACGTCCTTCACTAATGACGTTGCTGTATTTGAAGCATGTACAAGTCTAGGTTTCTCAGGCAGTAAGGACATAAATTTCTCAAAAAACTGTACCTGGCTATCGAAATATTTCGTCTCCTCATCATCAGCCGTTGCGAAATGCGTAAAAATTCCGTCAAGGTCCACATTATGGGTTAATTGAATCGTATGATATAAATCCAATAATGCTTCCTCAGTACGTATGCCGATTCTTCCCATCCCACTATCTACTTTTATATGTAGGCGTAAAGGATTTACTTCATTAGCAATAAGTGTCGAAACTTGCTGTACCCATTCACTCGCAAATGTAGTAAGTATAATGCGTTGCTTAGCTGCATGTGGTGCAAACGAAACTGGCGAGGCACCTAATACTAGTATGTCTGGTTCTTCAAAATGTGCTCGAATATGTAATGCTTCGTCTGGTGTAGCCACGGCCAGCATAGTTGCGCCTGCTTCCAGCGCTGCTTTTGCAACTGCTACATCCCCATGTCCATACGCATTTGCTTTCACAACTGCGATAACTTGCACATTCGGTTGAAGTAGCTCTTTTAAGTTTCTCACATTTTGTTGAATGGCTTGTAAATCTACAATTGCTTTGGTTGGTCTAAAATGCTGCTGTGTCTTCATTAGAATACCCTCTTTATTTTTTATTAAACCATTATGTAATGCCAAAATACATTTTATTATCCTACATTGCAATAATTTCTATTGAGGTTTTTAATTCACCTAGGTGTTAAAACACCTGAATAGTGTTAATATACAACCTTTTTCATTATAACTGTACTATTTTGCTTAACTAGCTACAGCTTTTTTTACCTGGAAAGCTGTAGCTAGTAAAAAACTACTTCATACTACTTATCGTCATAGAACTAGCAACTTCAATCATTTCTTCACGCGATAATTTACTCGATGCTACAAAGAAGGCAACGCCGTCCTTTTCCCAACTAATAGATGTATCCGTGATAGCACCAATTGTAAAGCCTAAGTCAACTGGATCTCCAGGTGAAGTTACTGGCAACATTGCAGTCTCTTTCATGACTGGTTGTTGCATCACAGTATAGGCCTTATCACCTTCAAATGTTAAGATAACGCGCTCCATACCATCCTCACTAATAGCTTGCTCATCAACCATTGTTGTGTTTTCAAAATTCACAACAGGGTAATGTGTTTGGAATTCTTGATATTCTACTTCCGCGCCCACTGCTTCTTTATCATCTTTTTCTGCTGGTGCGGCTTGCTCGCCTTTCGTTTCATCTGTTTCAGTAAACTGCTCTACGGCATATTCTTTCGCCGCATGCTGTACACCTAGCTTAATATCTTTAAAAGTAATACGAATTTGCTCTTCCTTCACATCGTTCATAATTACTACAGATGTTGGAAGCATTGATTTTTTATCAACGGTTATGACCTGATGAGGCATACTATTTTTATAGCTATTTCTAGTAGCCGCTTCAAATATATATGCTTTGTCTTCCTCTTTCATGACTAAATTTTTATCTTCAGCTAAATCTTCTGCAAGAGCCCCAATCAAATAGGCTTGACTATTCTTCTTTGGCCAATCACTTTGGAACTTATACATTTTGTTCAACGTTGGTGTGACCACAAAGACGCCATCTGCATTGCGCACAATCATTTGCGAAACGTCTTTTCCACTTTCCACTACTTCTACTCGGTAAAAATCAGGCTTTGTATGCCAAACCGTTACATCATACTTTCTCGGTTCACCACCCGATTTAATCTCCATCGTAGCGTCTAATTCATAACCATTTGTCTCTGACCACTTGCCATTAACTTTCTTCAACACTTTTTCCTGTGAGGCTGTACCACATGCCGACAGAAGTAATATCGCACAAATTAAAACGAGCCAAGTAACTAAACGGTTGCCCACGCTTTCACCCTTTCTTCTTTCAAATCCACTACGACAATATATGAACTGTATTTGTCAGTTATGTCTTATGAAGAATAGGCAATATATTTTTATGTTCCCTCATCCTATTTTTTTTTGGCAATAAACGAATAAACAGCCGCCTCTACAATTGGTGAGATAAAGACAATAATAGCTTTTTCGCGTTAGGGCCGCGACTAAATGAAGATAAAGTGTCAGATGGATGTTAGGAATTTTGAATGGAGTTAATGGTGCCAGCACAAATCACAAGCCATTTACACCGAGGCATAATTGGCTACAACAGTAATATTACTTGTGCGGCGGCATATTGCTTAGTATGTGTAATACTGACAAATCCGTTCACAAGTTCTCCTTTGAAATAGAGAACGGGATTACCAGCTTCCCCTCTCAATATCTCAACATCCCGCAGCTCACAATCTTTCCCAATACCTGTACCTAGCGCTTTTGAAAAAGCTTCTTTTGCTGCAAATCGTCCTGCCAAAAATTCTATTTTGCGAGTTTCTGAATGTGTTGAAAATAATGTCTGTTCCCTCTCCGATAAAACGCGATCTTTAAATTTATTTGTTCGTGTCATCACCTTAGTAATGCGCTCGATTTCTACAATGTCGAGACCAATTCCTTTAATCATTTGAACTTCTCCTTTTCTTATTTTCAAAAAGCCATGTATAATAATTGTAAATTGAGGTGGAGCAATGTTTAGTAGAACAGAAAATTTCAAGCAATATACAAAGTATTATCCTGTTGTTTCAGCATTAATAGCAGTCAATCTTATCCTTTATGTATTAACTCTTTTACCTGGTATAGGTACGCTCTTGTGGAACTACGGTGTCCAGGCAAATTTCCTCGTTCAAAACGGTGAATGGTGGCGTGTTCTCTCAGCAATGTTTTTACACGCTGGTTTTATGCATGTACTTTTCAATATGTTTTCACTGTATTTATTTGGGCCAGAGCTTGAAAAGATTGCTGGTAAGGCACGTTTCATTACAATTTACTTAGTCTCCGGTGTTGTCGGTAACATGGCGACCTATATGTTATATGATAGTAGCTATGCGAGTCTTGGCGCAAGCGGTGCTATCTTTGGCATTTTTGGTGCTTTCGGTGCACTTGTGTACTATACTCGCCGCACAATGCCTATGCTACGCAAGGTTATATTACCGATAATCGTCATTAGTGTTATTATGACGTTTTTACAGTCCAATGTGAATGTCTATGCCCATTTAGGTGGTTTAGTAACAGGATTTATTCTCGGTCTTATCTACCTACATCCAAAAAGAATCTTAAGCTGGCGAAAGCAAAAAATGGCAGGTAAATAACTTAAAAAGAGAGTGAGGTCATCCATTTAACCTTCACTCTTTTTATTTATCCACATCCACGTATAATTGTATGGGAGGTTCCCCTTCAGCTATTTGTGGATAAGTTTATAATGCAACTGTCTTTTCTTTAGCTGATTTACTTTTTTTCCATTCTGCTGCGGTTAATCCGTATACAACCTGGTCTACATGATGATCATATAACCATTCCGCATCTCTTAAACGACCTTCTTCATTAAAGCCTAACACTTTTGGTATTGTACGACTTCGAATATTCCCCACCGCCACACGCACTTCAATACGATTCAACTTCAGATAACTGAAAGCATAATCCATAACAGCTTTCATCGAATTGGTAACCAATCCTTTGCCGACAAAATCATTACCTAACCAATAACCTATGCTCGTCCACTTATGCTGCCAATTTATCTGATGATAACCAATCACTCCTGCAAGTTTACCTTCAAAGTAAATCCCAGCTTGTATCCCATTATTACTTGCATATTGTTGCATTGCATTCCGTATAAATTGTTCAGTATCTTTTACCGATTTCACATCATCCACAAATGGTAACCACTCACGCAACGTGTCCCTTGAACGATCCGTCAGTGCAAATAATTCATCCACATCACTTAAATCCAACAATTTCAAATATGTTTTCTCATTAATATCATATTTAAACACGATTACCACCCCTTTTGTTTGATTTATTCTATTATATACGTCATTTCTGTAAAATTATAGATAAAAAAGCTAATCTTCACATTTTACTGTAAGATTAGCTTTCGTTTGTTTCATCAATGCTCATACCAGGATAATATTGTTTCGGCATCCCGTTGTTCCAAACTTGGGACATTACCTGTCATTCCCGTCATTCCTGACATTACCGTTGCTTTAACAGACATAACATTTTTTCTCTTTTGGAAATATGTTTGTGTACACTCAACTGATTGTATACGTTTTTTCTCCATATAAAACGTTATACGACTAAAAATACGATATTGCATGGTAAATTGTTTACCATCAATCATATAGCCCGCAGTTTTATGTTGCCATATACCAAGTAATATCGCGAATGGAATCAGTAGTAATGACAGTAAGCCATAAGGATATAAGAAATAACTACTTGCACCAATTATCGGTATAAGCCATATAAAATCAATTCGGTAAAAAAACGGACGGGCTCGTTTTGGCGACCGTGTAAATTCAGGAAGCCAGTTCATATCCGGAAAAAGTTCAGCTAATATTTGTAGACTGTCATGCTTTTTAATAAGTGGGAACAGTGCAATTTTCTTATCCCCACCTTTTTCACCGTTTCCGCCAGCACTTTCTACAACAACAGTTGCAAAGCCCGTTAACTGACGTACAGGATTTTCAACAAGACGAATTGCTTGAATTCGATTTAAAGGCAGTGTGATACGTTTCTTTTCTAGCAAACCCTTTGTAATAATAAGCTTTTCGTCTTCAATTCGAACCGTATAATCATAATAATTTATAAGTGTAATAATAACGGATACAAACCATGCCACTATCAGAATTAGCATGACGGCTAATGCTATTAAAAATGCACCAACTTTCACAAAGTCTGAAAGCTCATGAAATACTGCATCATATGGAATTATATCTGAAAACTGTGAGACTGCTGCCACAAGCCCCGAAAGCACCACTCCAATTCCACCAGAGGTCGTTGCTAATACCAATAAATCGCGGATTGACATACGATAGATTGTTGGAATCGTCGCTTCTTCCACAGGAGTAGAGTCAAGCGTCTGTTCTACTTCAATCAATTGATGTGCCTGACTCTTTGTTCTACGCATTTCAAGTTCAATCACATCTGCCGCGTCCTTACGTATTGCTGTCAATTCTACCTCCGGCTTACCTCCCTTACTTCCAGCAGTTTCAACTTGCACCTTTACTAAACCAAATAAACGGTGGAAAATGCCCTCATTATAATTTAAACTTTGAATCCGCTCAAATGGAATATAGCGCTTCTTCTTTACAAACAGTCCATATTTCACACGTAATTCGCCATCCTCAAACCAATAGACAAAGGTGCGCCATTTTACAACACCACCTATAAGGGCAAGTACTGCCGCTACACCCCACACACCAAATAGTAAAATCGTTTCAAAAAAATGCTCACTGTGGAAGTTGAATGAAAAATTAAAGCCATTACTAATGATAATAATTGCGACTGGTAAAATCATACTTTTTAATGCTTTTACACTCGTTATAATGGCCGACACAGGGTGTAAACGATAGATTTCATTAGACATCATCTTCCGCCACCCTTGCTAATTCAGAAATACGTGCACGAAGTCCATCTGCCTCATCCATGATAAGTGCAGGGATTGTATGTACAGTAGCCGCCGTGGAAATCGAAATATTGCCGAGATTATATTTTTTTAAAATCGGTCCTTGTGTTGTATCAACATGTTGTACACGCACCATCGGAATAAGTGTACGTTTTACAACAAACAAACCGTGTTGTACTTCGATTTCATGTTCACGCACCTCATAACGCCAACGTTCCCATCTGATTTTTGGAAATAAATAGACAGATAGAATAGCACTCAGTAAAACAACCGCTCCAGCAATGTAATAAATAAATGTTGGCCACTCAAAATAATACGTGCCATAACAAACGAATGCTGCCACAATTATAAGAAACACCGTTTGAAATACGCCATATAGTCGCCATACTGTTAACCCTTTACGAGAAATTTGATGAATTGGTTCAGCTCTCAAAGTCGTTCCTCCTCTTTTATCCAACTATGTATACGTACCCAAATGCCATTTTGTTTCAATTAAAAATGAAAAAAACCTTACAGTCAAATTAGACTGTAAGGTTCATGATTATGATTAGTCTTCATGACGTCGAGGTGCTCTCGAACGACCACCTTGACCTTGACTTTGACCTTGTCCACCTTCACGGCGACCTCCGTCTCGACGTCCGCCATCTCGGCGACCTCCACGATCTCCACCGCGGCGTTCTCCGCTTCGTCCGCCTTCTCGACGGCCTCCGCTGAAGTTACGACCTCCACGGCCTCCGCGATCTCCACTGCGGCCTCCGCCACCGCCAGAACGTTCACGACGCATTGGTAATGGACGCTCTTCTGTAATTGTTACAGGTGTATCATCAGGCTCTTTTGTTAATGAGCGTAATGCAGCAGCAACTACATCTGTTGCATCATGGTTTTCAAGTATTTCTGCAGCAAGAGTGCGGTATTCACCTAAGTCATTGTTAGTAACAAGACCCTCAAGCGTCTCAACAGCTAAACGTTGTTGACCAACCAATGCTTCGTCAGTTGTTGGTGGACGAAGTGGCGTCATGCGTTTTTTCGTAGTATCTTCAACGATACGTAGGTAACCCATTTCACGTGGTGTTACGAAAGTGATTGCTGTACCCGATTTACCAGCACGACCAGTACGTCCAATACGGTGAACGTAAGATTCTGGATCTTGTGGAATATCGAAGTTGTAAACATGCGTTACGCCTGAAATATCAAGACCACGAGCAGCTACGTCCGTTGCAATTAAAATGTCAATTTTACCCTCTTTGAATTGGCGTAAAACTGAAATACGTTTCGCTTGGCTTAAATCACCATGAATACCTTCTGCAAGGTAACCACGTACGCTTAGCGCTTGTGATAATTCATCAACACGGCGTTTTGTACGACCAAAGATAATCGCAAGTTCCGGTTTTTGAACATCTAATAAACGAGATAACGCATCAAATTTCTCACGTTCAGTCGCTTTCACGAAGAACTGCTCGATATTTTCAACTGTCATTTCTTTTGCTTTAATTTTAACTACTTCTGGGTTGTTCATGAAAGTTTCAGCAATTTTACGAATAGCTGGTGGCATAGTAGCTGAGAACAATAACGTTTGACGGCTAGATGGCACGCTTTCTAAAATTGTGTTAATGTCATCGATGAAGCCCATGTTCAGCATTTCATCCGCTTCGTCTAGTACAAGTGTTTGAACTTCGTCTAATTTAAGCGTACGACGATTAATATGGTCTAAAATACGCCCTGGTGTACCAACAATAATTTGTGGCTTATTTTTCAGTGCACGGATTTGACGACCAATTTCTTGACCACCGTAAACTGATAATAATTTAACACGTTTGTCGTAACCTAATTTATATAGTTCTTCTGAAACTTGAATCGCTAACTCACGAGTCGGAGCGATGATTAAAGCTTGGATTGCAGGGTTTTTAGGATCGATTTTCTCAATAAGTGGAATACCGAATGCTGCTGTTTTACCAGTACCAGTTTGCGCTTGACCTAAAACGTCGCGGCCTTCCATTGCAAACTTGATAGTACCTTCTTGTATTGGTGTTGCTTCTTCAAATCCCATACGCTTTAGTGAACGTAATGAAGATTCGCTAATATTTAATTCTGAAAAATTTGTCAAACTTCTCAATCTCCTTTTTCCTTTATAAGTTGACAAATGGTTACATTTTCAGATGAAGTTGTCGGCAAATTCGAGCCTGTGGTGTGGAACGTTTCCGTTACTTAAAAATTCTCTCTACGTGGATGTATCGTGTAGAGCTCTCTTATATGAAAAGGAAAGCCCGGTCTTTACCGAGCGGTTCAATTCTGTCGTAATTATTCACTTAGAATAAAACCGTTATGTTCAAAAAAAAGCACTCTTCAACCAAATCATGAAGAGTCTTCGCACAAAATGTATCCATTGCTTACACTAGTCTATCACGTGAATCAGTCGTATGCAACGATAACGCATGAGTCGTAATAATCTGACTACTTATTGACCCTTTAAAAATTCAAGAACCCTTAAAAACCAAGCAGAGCAATCCTCGCCATAACAAATATGATGCTTGCCATTATCAGAAAAATACAAATGTTTGTCTTTCGAGGCAAGTTGATCATACAAAAATTGTGCCGTATGATATGGTACAATACCGTCTAATTTTCCCTGTATTATAAATACTGGATTTTTTATATTTTTATAATACGGCGCTACCGCTTGAACGAGTTTCATAAATTCAATTGTTGCTGATAAGGGCACGTTGTTAAATTTACTGCGATAACGTAAAAACAGTTCATTATTAGAAAGATTGCGATGGTAAGCCTCTGTCGCCAACATTTTAAAATCCTTAACAAGCTGCTTTGGACTCACGTACCTCGCGGCCGCACTAAGTAACACAAGCTTTTTCACTTTATAACGTTTCGCCAAGTATAAAGCGATAATGCCACCCATCGAAAAGCCAACTATTATTACTTCATCCACCTTTTTCGCAAGTGCACGAAAAGCTAGTTCAGTATCCATTAGCCAATGTTTTGCTGTAAAACCTCGCATATGCAATTCTTCACCATGTCCAGATAAGGTGGGCGTCTCAATCAACCAATCTGTCTGCGCCCGTAAATAAGCTGTAAATGGTTCTACTTCGTAAGGTCCACCTGAAAATCCATGTATACACAGCACCCCTACTGTCATTACCTCACCCCTAAAAAACACTAGTCTGACAACTAGCAACTGTTAAATTAATCGCATACTAATGAATGTCAGGACACCTAATGCAGGGAATTCGAGATGATTAAAACGTGTCGTTCAATCATTATTATGTACCCTACTATTTTTTATATACTAAAGTTCACACCGCCCTATGAAGCCCTTAGCGTAACTATATCCTGCTGACCTCAACGACTACAATAAGAAATTCTAGACATCCAGCAAGCGCTGAGAAATGCTAAGTAACACGTAGCGCTTCAAGATAAAAACTAAACGCTCCGTATCCACAGCAAAAAAATCTATAGTCTGCTTAAAAAAATTTATCGATGAGGTCCGACCCCATCGATAAATTTTATTGCGTAAATGCTTTTAAAATGTTTTCTAACTTCATGCCTCTTGAACCTTTTAATAAAACGATGGATTGTTCATTAGCTTTGTGTAACTTTTCAATAATCGGTGCATAATCTTCTTGCGAGTAAATTAAATGTGCCGCATCAAAACGCTCTTTTAACACCTCATTCAAATAAGCCATGCGTGGTCCATATAAGCAAACGTAAGAGATCTCTTCTACATGAATATCTAGTGATAAGTCTTCATGGAAGCTCTGTTCATTTGAACCCAGCTCTAGCATATCACCTAGCACAAGCCACTTTTCTGAGCGAATCGTTGTCGTTGATACAAACTGAATAGCAGCCCTCACCGATGTTGGTGCCGCGTTGTAAGCATCATTAATGAACAATGCACCATTTGTACCCTGTACTTGTTGCATGCGCATATCAGTTAAGGCCACTTGCTTTAGCGATTTCCGTATTTGGTCATCGTTTAAACCTAAGTTTTGTGCAATTAGCATAGCAATCAGTGTATTTTTCACCTGATGCTTGCCTAATACGGAAATAAAGAAGTCCCCTTCAATTACACCATGTGTCGTGAAACTACTTCCGTTAGCTGTCGCTTCTATATTCTCTGCATACAATAAATCTCCAGGCTCTAAACCAAATGCCTGTGACTTTAAATTCCCCTCTTGTACAACTAATTCGTGCAATAACGGCTCATCGCCGTCATAGAAAAGTACACCGCCGTCTTGCATACCTTGAATAATTTCAAATTTCGCCTTGGCAATACCTGCACGCGAACCTAAATCTTGCATATGTGCCTCGCCAATATTCGTAATAACTGTTAAATGCGGGCGTGCTAACTTCGTTAAAAATTCAATCTCACCAAAACCACTCATACCCATCTCAAGCACAGCGACATCGGTATCTTCATCAAGCTGTAATATTGTTATTGGCAAACCTAGCTGATTATTAAAGTTCCCAATGGTTTTTTGCACCTTAAAAAAAGGCGCCAGTGTGCCTGCTAAAATGTCCTTCGTCGACGTTTTACCATTCGACCCCGTAATCCCTATAAACTTTGCCTTATGCTCACTGCGATAGGCACGTGCCATCTGTTGTAATGCCTGTTCAGGATCATCGACAAACAGTAGCGGAATTCCTGCTGGCGGATTCGGTTCATCTCTTTGCCACAGTGAAGCTCCTGCACCTTTTTCAAATGCTTGCAAAACAAATTTATGGCCATTTGCTTGCTCTCCACGAAATGGCACAAATAAGTCACCTTGCTGAATCGTTCTTGTATCAATAGAAATCCCTGATACAATCGTGTCACCGAAAGCTGGCACTTCATCATCTAACCATGCTGCTAATTGCTTTAATGTCTTTTTCACAATAATCCCACTCAGTCTTTTTTATAGTGAAGCTGTTGTTTTTCCTCATATCGCTCAATCGCTAGCTCAATTAAACGATTAATAAGCTCTGGGTAACTTACATTTGTATGTTGCCAAAGAAGTGGATACATACTTACAGGGGTAAACCCAGGCATTGTATTCACTTCATTGATATAAACCTCGTTATTCGCTGTAACAAAGAAATCTGCACGTACTAAACCGCTTCCATCTAGAATTTTAAAGGCACGTTTCGCATAATCCATTAAGTTTGCTACAACTTCTTTAGACAATTCTGCAGGGATGATAAGCGCTGTCGACCCATCTTTATATTTGGAGTCATAATCATAAAACTCTGTCACCGGCTTAATCTCACCTGGTACAGAAACTTCCGGAAAATCATTCCCCAATACACCAAGCTCTATTTCACTTGCCACGATTCCTTGCTCCACTACGATTTTGCGGTCAAATTGTAAGGCTACTTCAATTGCCTTTATAAGTTCTTCACGATTTGACGCCTTACTAATCCCAACGCTTGAGCCTAAGTTGGCCGGTTTTACGAACATTGGCCAAGATAATTGTTCTTCACAGCGTGCTAAAATGGCTCCCCGTTCATTTGCCCACTCACTGCGAATGAAATACGTATACGGCACTTGTGGTAAACCTGCAATTTCAAATAATTGCTTCATGATTACCTTATCCATACCTGCTGATGATGCTAGCACACCATTCCCTACATACGGAAGATTTAAAACTTCAAGTAAGCCCTGTACTGTACCATCCTCACCATTTGTTCCATGTAATAGTGGAAAAATCACATCGAACTTTACTGCTTTACTATTGTCGTCGATTAAAAAATCTGAAATATTGTTTTCTAAAATAATGGCATCATCACCAAATTGTAATTCTTCAATTGTACTTGCAGGTTTTACTAGGCGCTGACCTCGTCGCCATTCCCCATCAAGTGTAATGAAAATCGGATATACTTCATACTCCTCGAAATTTAAAGCCCCAGTGACTGCACATGCCGTCGACAATGACACCTCATGTTCCGCAGATTTTCCTCCGTATAATAAACCGATTCTTTTTTTCATTTTTGTGCCCTCCACATACTTCTTGAGTACTATTAGTTTATCACGAAACGGCTTGACTAATGACATAAAAATCTCACCGTGATTTTGACGGTGAGATTTAAGTATCCTATTCGATTCACGTTTAAAAGGTGAATGAGCGTTAGGTTAAATAATATGAATCAATTCATCGTGTTCGTTTTTCAAAATCGCATTTAAATCATCCCACACTTCATCTGGGAAAGAGTAATCTGATAGGTTGCGAATTTCAATGCCATACGCTGCTTTAGGTTTTTCAATACGATAGAGTGACAATAGTGCCCCGTCTTTAGCGAAGGAGCGATAAGCTCTCAAAAACTCTGGTGTGATTGAAGGCGTACTGGATTTCACTTTTCGACGCCAAAAGCCCGTGCTACGTTCTTTTTCACGTATTAAACTATTAAAAACATTGGCAACTAGCAAATCTGAATCACTTAAATGACGAAAATAAACTTTCGTCATTTTTTCCACATCCGAAGAATAATAGACAAAGCGGTTTTGTAATTTATTAAAAAATGGAGAAGTAATTGGTTCTTTTTTATGACTTAGGTAAAGTAACTCCCCTTGCTCCATAGGTGTCAGCTGATTTAATTTTTTCTCATCCATAAAGTCTATCCAACACAATTCTTTTGACTCAGTCGCTTTCTTTACAAAATGAGAAACTTCTTCATCTGATACATAGTCAAACTGTGTATGCATATTAAACGACCCATCTTCATAAGAATGTTTCAATAACAGTAAGTGATGCAGTGGATCTAAAGAAGCTACGAATTGCGAGAGCTTAAGGCCACTAAAAATGACGAATTTATCGACATCATTCATATGAACGTATATATGGTACATAAAATCTTCAGCTGACTTCAATTTCTTAGCCACAACCATCACCCCATTCTTCATATCATTATAAAACTAAACTGTAATTTTTTGAAACATTTTATGCTTATTGTCGTCACAACAATATACGTAGCCGGAAATACGTTTTTTGCGTTATAATGATAATGTTGTATATGCGTTAGCGCACATATTTTTATACTATTTTATTTTAGGTGGCTTTTATGGAAAATAAACGAAATTTCGCGAATCGTTTCGACTGGACACTCGCTTTTATACTTATCACTTTCCTTGTCATTAGCTTGTTAGCTATTGCATCGGCGCAAACTTCAGGACAATACGGCATTAACTATGTACCTAAGCAACTTCAATGGTATGTGATTGGTGCATTTATTATTGGTATTGTCATGTTTTTCGAACCAGATCAATATAAAAAAATGGCGTGGTATATGTATGGAGCCGGTATCGCTCTCTTAGTACTACTTATTTTCATGCCTGAAGGAGAAGGGCAAATTGGCGCACCTGTTAACGGTGCTAAAAGTTGGTTTCATACACCTGTAGGGAATATTCAACCCTCTGAATTTATGAAAACATTTTACATTTTAGCACTTGCACGGCTAATTAGTAAGCACCATGAGGTCTATTCATTAAAATCTTTAAAAACTGACGTCATTTTATTAGCTAAAATCAGTGTAACCTTGATTATACCACTTGCTATTATTATGAAGCAGCCAGACCTTGGTTCAGCGCTTGTATTCTTTGCTATCACCGCTGCACTTGTTATTGTTGCAGGCATCTCTTGGAAAATAATTTTACCGACTTTCGTCGGTGGAGCTGCACTTGGTGGTACTCTCCTATGGATGGCACTCTATATGCAGGATTTCTTAGAGAAAACATTCGGCTTTAAGGCTTATCAGTTTGCCCGTATTTATTCGTGGCTTGATCCCTATTCCTATTCATCAAGTGATGGCTACCATTTAATTACTTCATTGAACGCCATTGGTTCAGGTGAAATTTTCGGTAAGGGATTCCGTGGTCGTGAAGTTTATGTTGCCGAAAACCATACCGATTTCATCTTCACAGTTATCGGTGAGGAATGGGGCTTTATTGGTGCTAGTATCGTTATTTGTATATTCTTCTTGTTAATCTATCATTTAACGAAAACAACACTTTTATTAAAAGATCCGTTCTCAACGTATGTATGTGCTGGAATAATCGCCATGATTACGTTCCACGTCTTTGAAAACATCGGTATGACCATTCAGTTACTTCCGATTACAGGTATCCCGCTGCCGTTCATTAGTTATGGAGGGAGCTCATTGATGGGGAATGCACTTGCTATAGGACTTGTCTTTAGCATGCGTTTCCATTATCGCACTTACATGTTCACTACTCACGATGAAGATGATTAAAGTCCACAGACAGATACCAAGATATAGGAAATGGGTAGTCTCAATTTTAGGAGACTACCCATTTTCATTTTAAACGAGTTAAGCTTGAACTTGCGGTGTTTGCGTTGGCGGTGTGAGTACTTTTAAAAGCTCAAGTCGAGACTTTGTTACAGTAGCTTGCACACCCAACTTCGATAAATTCGAAACAATCTTTTTCAAATCTACTTCCTTCGTCATACGTTCCACCTCAATCTTTCCTCGAATTTTATAACGTTTCATTTACAAAAAAGTTTCAATGTATATGTGTAAGAGGTCTGACAAGTATATCTTTCTCTATCATACCATTTAACTTGACTTTATAGTTTTTCAATTTTGTTACAATGTAAATTTTATTTACCTGTTAACTCTTACTTCCTGTTACATACCCCACATCGGTATGTAACCTATAAATATTATACTGTAGAACCAAACGATGGTGCTATATGACAAATGATACAAATCAATCGAATGGCTCGAAAAGGTCATTTACTCTCCCCTTGATTTTTTCTATAACTAAATTATTTACATACCGCGCCATATTTATGCGCACAAAAAAATTCCCCCCTTCATAAATCAAGTATATTTAAAATAAAGAGTGCTCCTTGTAAAGTAATGTTGCCAATCACAGAAATAATCTTTAACAACATGCTGATGAGCTGTCCATCGTTCCCTTGTAATAGCAAGAACAAGAGAGGTAGAATATACATACTGAAATATCGTAAGAAAGCAGGGAACTGTATTATGAAAAAGGCTATTCTATTGTTAATGTCCGTTCAATTTCTGGTCTATCTAGGTTTCGGAATTATAATTCCTGTTTTACCAGAGGTTATTGTCCAGCAGGGCTGGGATGATATACACGTGGGTGGTTTACTGACTGTGTATTCACTCGCAAGTTTTTTTACTGCACCACTTTGGGGAATGCTATCAGATAAGGTAGGGCGCAAACAACTCATTTTATTGGGTTTAATAGGCTTTAGCCTAAGTTTCGTTATTTTCTCTTTGTTTATTGATAACTTAGCTATTCTATACATATCACGCGTTGTAGGTGGCTTATTTTCAGGCGCACTATACACAGCCGTAACAGGCTTTATTAGTGATATGTCTAGCGAGGAAGATCGTAATAAGTACATGGGTCTAATGGGCATGTCCATCGGCCTTGGATTTATTTTTGGTCCCGCTATTGGCGGTATGCTTGGGCATTATAGCTTGCAATTACCTTTTATTGCTTCTGCAGTTTTAATCGCACTATTATTTATTTATGCAAGTATCGTCTTAAAAGAACCGGAAAAACGAAAAGATTCAAAAAAACGAGCAATTGTGCCAAAGGGTGCTGGCAAGATGCTTCAATACCGAGTACGTTATTTATTTATGTTCTCTTTTTTAGTGACATTTATGCTAGCTGGTGTAGAGGCTACCTTCCAACTATTCCAAATTGACCGTATTAACATTACACCATTACAGATTGGTTATTTGTTTATGTTTAGCGGCTTTGTGGATGCGGCTATTCAAGGTGGTGTCGTCAGACGCATTAAAAATGGCACTGAGACCTCTTGGTTAATTGGTGCTCAAATTGTTACAGCAGTTGGTATGCTTTTATTTACGTTAACTGCTAATTTAGCCATAGCTGGGCTAGCACTTTGTGTCTTTACTGTTGGGAACGCACTTGCAAGAACATGTATCGTCTCTCTTTCTTCCAAAGAGTCTGGCGGTCAATATGGCACTGCGGCAGGTCTTTCTTATTCAATGGATAGTTTGGGTCGTATTCTTGGCCCGCTATTCTTCACATGGTTGTTCACAGTGGAATCTAATCTGGGTTATTACATTGCAGCAGGCATTGCATTTGTATCTATCACACTAATTTTTATCTATAAATCATCAAATAAATCTTTACGACTTGAATAATTTAGCTGTTAAAAGGCGTAACCTATAATAATTCACAACTTTATATAGTCAATCAAATACCTAAAAAAAGTATATGGAGCGTATGTAAAGAATATTGAATGCTTTTATGTGTAAAATCGGAGGGCTTTACATGAACAAAATAACGAATCTTTTACTTCCTAAAGAGCTAGAAACGTTTCGTAGTGAAATTGAAGAGACACTTCGTTCAACAGTGATTATCTCGCCCTACAAACGTTCAACTTCGTTAACGGAAAGTAAATTTGCTGGTGAACCTTACTTACCTTATTATCAAGCATACCCAAAAGATATTACAGGTGAGCCGATGCGTCTATTAGCGCAAATAAATTTTGCAGAAATGCCACTGCTACAGGATTTTCCTACGCAAGGCATTCTTCAATTTTTTATTTCATCCAATATATTTGCTAACGCTGCGCATTACCATGAGGATATTTTCCAGCAGTTTTATAAAATACGATTTTACCCATCAATAAATACCGACATAGCTGCTCCTATATGTGAGACAACTGTGAATGCATCAAATGATTGGTTCCCTATTAACCAGGAGCTGGCCTTACAATTCAGGCACGAACATGAACCTGTTTCCGCTTTAGATTACCGTGCACCACACTATTTACCGAACCTAAAACCAAATCAGGATGACGTTAATTTACATGAAATATATTTACAGCATTTTTTAGGTGCTGGGGCAAAAATAGGTGGTTACGCATATTTTTTAGAGGAAGATATACGTCATGAATCACAGTTACTTCAGCGCTATGATATTCTGCTACTACAAATTGATTCAAATGACGAATTCGGCATTATGTGGGCTGATAGTGGTGTAGGAAAATTCTTTATCAACCGCGACAGACTACTTCAAGAAGATTTTTCAGATATATTATTCCAATGGGAACATTATTAAATACTGGATTACCTTGAACTAGCTTTCAAGGTAATTTTCTTTCTTGATGCAAACTATTCATGTATCTTCTTTCATTCTACCTGTGAAGTAAGCTATACTAAATATATTGGAAATATAGTAAAGGCAGGTGCAGGAATGAGCATTTTTACAAATGTAGAATATCTAGTACCTTTAATTTTAACAATAAATATATTATCAGCAATGACTATTATATTTTTAGAACGTAAAGATGCTACTTCTACTTGGGCATGGATTCTAGTACTATTTTTCCTGCCATTAGCTGGGTTTATTTTATATTTATTGCTTGGACGGCAATTGCGAAAAAAGCATTTGTTCCGTTGGGAAGGTCGCAAGGATATTGGCATAGATACCCTTATTAATTATCAAAAAGAAACTATTCGCGACGATACGTTTGAGTTCCGTATCGACAATGCAGAAAATTATAAAGAAATGATTTATATGCATTTAAAAACAAATAATGCCGTACTAACACAGGACAACCACATCACTATTTTAGATGATGGCGCCGATAAATTTGAGCAGCTCCTTCGTGATATTGAGGCAGCAAAAGATCATATCCACATTCAATATTATATCTTTCGTCTAGATAACTTAGGAACTCGTATTATCGATACACTTATCAAAAAGGCTAAACAAGGTGTGAAAGTACGACTCTTATATGATGAAATGGGCTCACGTAATGTGAAAAAGCGCCATTTTAAAACGCTACTTAGTGCAGGCGGAGAAGTAGAAGTGTTTTTCCCATCTATTTTACCACTGCTGAATCCGAGGCTAAACTTCCGAAATCACCGTAAAATCGTGGTTATTGATGGCCGAATTGGTTATATAGGTGGTTTTAACGTCGGAGATGAATATCTTGGCCTACATAAGAAATTTGGCTACTGGCGGGATACGCATTTACGGATTGAGGGAAGCGCCGTGCATCCATTACAAACGCGCTTCTTGCTGGACTGGAACCAGGCATGTGCACAACAAAAAATGGGCTATTCAGACCGCTACTTTCCAGCAATTCCTAAAAAAGGTGATGTAGGCTTACAAATCGTATCAAGCGGTCCAGATTCCGAGTGGGAACAAATCAAAATTGGTTATTTAAAACTAATTAATATGGCAAAAAAATACATTTATATTCAAACACCCTATTTTATTCCCGATGTTAGTTTTTTAGATGCCATAAAAATTGCCACACTTTCAGGAATCGATGTTCGGATTATGATTCCGAACAAACCTGACCACATGTTTGTATATTGGGCTACATACTCGTATGTTGGACAATTACTTGGTGCAGGGGCAAAGGTTTATATTTATGAAAAAGGGTTTATTCATGCTAAAGCCATTATTATTGATGATGAAGCGTCGACAGTCGGAACAGCAAACCTTGATGTTCGAAGTTTCAGCTTAAACTTCGAAGTGAATGCCTTTATTTATGATTCTACAATTTCCCACCAGTTAGCCGAAATATTTGAAAAAGATATTTTTGACTGCACTGAATTAACATGGGAAATGTACCAAAATCGTTCGAGTTTGATCAAATTTAAAGAATCCATTTCACGTTTACTAACGCCGATCCTATAAAACGAAACGTTAACTGTTATGAAAGTTCATAAATCCATAAAAAAGAGGTTATCTCGATTTCTAACGAGACAACCTCTTTCTTTTATTTAACACCTAAATATTCTTCTAACGTTATATTTTGCTTTTTAATTTCTTTGGCAACATCGATGCCAACATAGCGGAAATGCCACGATTCATACATGTAGCCCGTAATGTCTTCTTTATTTTGAGGGAATCGCAAAATAAAGCCATATTCCTGAGCATTCTCCACTAACCATTTCCCTGCTGGTGTTTCTCCGAATTCTTCAGTAAGCCATACATCTTTATTATCCCGTTCTCCAATATCAAAAGCTAAGCCCGTTTGATGCTCTGAATAGCCCGGACGCGCACTATAACGATCGGCAGCAGCCTGCCCATCACGATTGACGTAGTTGTTGTAGAGCGTTGTTTGATATTCGAAAGAGCGATAACCACTAAATGCTACTAAATCGAAACCCTTTAGTTTCTTCGCAGCAGCCAGCATTTTATCTAGTGCTTGGCTTGCCTCTGGATTTACATCAGGCGCAAAAGTCGATGGAAGCGGATAGATTTTATTTGCCAATAAAATACCATTAATGTACGTTGGCTCTGTTGGTAAGGTTTGGTTCGGTATATAGCCATTTTCGTCAGGTTGTTGTTCTGGTTGTTCTACTGGTTTTGTTGGACGATCTGCTGTTTCTGGTTTCTCCGTTGCTGGTGTATCTTTTTTATTTGCCTCTGTTACTGGTTGTTGCTCATCTGACGCCACATTTACTTGATTATTTTTATAGTAAACGACTACGATAATAGATATTATTAACGCCACTGAAATAAAAGCACCAATGATGAGTGGTAGACGATTGTTTTTCACTGTATTTGCCCCTTTTACATTTATCCCTTGTTAATGGGTTGTTAGGGCTCCCTACTTTTAAAATGGATATGTAAGTGGGAGCTCCAGTATCGCACACCCGATTAATGAACACATACAAGTCCCCCATTTCCTATGGTACCGTATGTGTAAACCACATCTTGTAAGCTTTTCATCATTTATCGGTAGCGAGGAATGCACACGAGGATTTATTAACTCCTACGTCGAGTATTTTCGCTGATGAAAGCCTCACTTTATCCATATAGTATTATTTTAACACCTTTCACATTTTTTAGTGTAATATTTTCGAAATTATTCTTTTGTTAATCTGTAATAATAATATAAAGTACCACGACTGAGGCAATAGTGAAAAAAATGGCCATATACTTCATCCATTTTGCTTCTTTCACATACCCTTGCTCCTTAAAACTCTTAGCGCGGAAAGCATTTGATAGAGCAAACATTATAGTCATTGCAAGTACCGCAAAATTAAAATTACCCATAATTATACATACAATAGCCGCAATACTGAAAAAAGCGACGAGCATTGATGATAACCACTTTGTGTTCATCCTTTTGTCCCCCTAAAAAAATCGAGGCTACACAAGCGCCTCGACATACATTTTTTTATGATGTTGCTTTTTCGGGATGCTCCGAATAATATTTTCGTCCAATATAAGTTTGAATAATCAGTAACGCACCACTTACAGACCAGTAAAGCGGTAGAGCTGCCATAGAAGACATTGAGATAAAGACAATCATAATTGGTGAAATATAAATAAACATTTTCATCTGTGCTTTTTGCTGCTCTGGTACCGTCCATAGTGACACACGCGCTTGCACTAGATAAACAATACCCGCGATAATCGTCATAATGATATCAGGTGAACCTAGGCTAAACCATAAAAACATATGTGATTTTACATCGGCTGAATATAAAATCGAAAAGTAAAGACCCATAATAATTGGCATTTGAATCAACATCGGTAAGCAACCCATATTCAATGGATTAACACCATGCTTTTTATATAATGCCATCATTTCCTGTTGATGCTGCATTTGTTCTTCTTTTGTCTTAGCTTCCTTCATCTTTTTCTGAACTTCTTCCATTTCAGGCTTGAAGGCATCCATTTTAGATTTCATTATTTGCTGTTGACGATAGTTTTTCAACATAATCGGCATTAAAACTAAACGAATAAGCACTGTAATAGCGATAATCGCTAAACCATAGCTACCTGAAAATATATCATTCCCGAAAAACTCAAGTAAAAATTCCATAGGCTTCACAAAAATACTATAGAAAAAGCCTTCTTTGTTCTGAACTGCTTGACAACCACTAAGGACAAATACCACAAGACCAAGCATTGAAAATAGCTTTAAATTTTTCATTTTTCCACCTACTATTATTTTTCAACTAATGTGAAGTATACCTTATAAAGACTACCTTTATCAAATAGCAAGTGCTACTAATTCAATTACTTCTAGGCTTCATCGTAAGCTTTTTGATATGAAGTAAAAATTCCATAAAAAAAGATGCGAGTTTAGCATCGCTAACATGTCCGCATCTTCCTATTTGTTCAAATATTGCTTACAAGGTCATACTACTGTTTGAGACAATTAATAACTACTATATATTTTGAAGCTCAGACTCAGCCATTTCAAAACGATAAAATTCGTGATGTAACTCGTCACGGAAATGTTTAGGTGTTACGCCTGTGTATTTTTTAAAAATACGCGTAAAGTAACTTTGGTTACAAAAATGGAACTGATCTGAAATAGAAGTTATACTTTTATTTGTATGGCGCAAATAGTATTGAGATTCCTCTACACGGCGAACATTTAAATATTCAACAAGAGTAATACCCACATGTTCTCTAAATATACGCGATAAGTGGCTTGTACTAATATGGAAGTTATTTGCGATACTCTCGACTGTTAAGTCATTCTCTAATTCATCGTTTATATACATTATCACCTTATTGACAGTCTGGTGACGGAAAGTTGGCTGCTTGCGATCAGCGATAAAATAAACGAAGAAATCAATTAAATCGTCTGCGAATTGTAAAAATTCTGCATCTTTCATTTGATTTTCTATCATATCATTACAGGCTATATTAAAGGCAAAAGCTTTTTTCGAAGGTACTTGATTGTCAAGTAATTTACGAGCAACAATCGACGACAAAACGGAAAAATAACTTCGAACAATTTTAATGACTTGCTTGCCAAAACGTATTGAAAGAATATCAATTAACTCATGCAATGATTTCTTAGCCTTTGCACATTCTAAGTGATAAATTTCAAATATTAATTTCGACTCAATATTAAAAAATTCTTCTACACCGATATATTGATTAATATTATCGATTTCTTGGAAGTATCTTTTTGATATCGTTTCTGACATTGAATGTTGATGTAGTTGCATAATCTTCCCCATCTTTCCTCAGAGTGCACGAATTACTTTACAATATTTTACAAAAATCTACGTAATTGCAAATAAGAAAATAGCATTTACTTATTTTGGTATGAATTGAGTCCTATTTCACAAGTATATATTGACTATAACCTTAAAAATAATCCAACTAAAACACCATTTGTAATAAAAATAGACTATACAGAGGATTTTACCATATTCTGCGATTTCCTTTCAACCACATTTTATCCCCTTCACTAGTTCTTATTTATCACACAGCCATAGTAGAAACCTAGTAAACATACTTATAACCAATTAAATATTACCATATATATAATAAAAAAAATTAGTAATTAATTAATTTTTGTTACATATTATGTAAAAAAAATTACATCTTTTGATTTCACATTCGACATTTCTCTATTTTATTCCTAAATCTTCTCTATATAATTTATACGAATATGTAGTAAAATAGATGATAATACTATTTTTAAAAGTTCAAAACGAGGTGTTAATAGTGGATCCAAAACAAATAGAAGAAATTATGGAGATTATTAAGGAGTTTTTCCCAGAGAATACTTCAATCGCAATTTCCGACACAAACGAATACTTGTATTACCAGCCTAGCAAAAAAGTTGATTTAAAAATCAAGCCAGGTGATCCTATTAAAGAAGGTTCAGCTGCACATAAAGCTTTAAGCTACGGACAAAAAATCAGCACCTACATCGAACCAGATGTATTTGGCGTTGCCTATTTCGGCATGAGTATCCCTTTAATGGAAGAAGGCGAGACAAAGGGTGCTATTACTGCAATTTTCCCACAAAAGCCATCAGCATTTTTAACAAATTACATCACAATCAAAATTGATGATTGTTGGTATCCAATTAAGCATGATCAAGTCATTTATCTTGAAACACAGCTTCGAAAAACGTTCGTTAAAACAATGGGGCGCGAAGGGTATCACCGACTAAATTTAAGTGATCTTGAGCTATTCTTAGCACCTGATTCATTTATTCGATGCCACCGTTCATATATCGTAAATATTGACTTCATTGATGAAATTCAACCAGACTCACATTCCACTTTCTTATTAATCATGAAAGATGGTACACGCATTCCTGTTAGCCAACGCTATGCAAGCTACTTCCGTCGCTCTTTAGGTTTCTAATTTTTTATAAATACAGTAAGCATTTTACTTTAAAGTGCTTGCTGTTTTTTTCTATTTATTAAGAATTTAATGTCAGTTCAAAACAAACGACGCTATAATAAAACGTTTTCTCTGTCGAAAAATCATTCTTATGCTCGAATTTCCTTTTTTTAAACAGTTTAATGCTATTTATGAAGTAATTGTGACAGTTTGGTGATAGTATTATTCAAATGGTTGGTGCTATACTACAACTGAATAAACAGAAAATTCTTATAAGTTTTTTCTTGTTTTGTTATCGGTTTCCATCAAAACTTTTAGGGGAGGATTTTTTTAATGGATGCAATTATTCAAAAACGTTTAGGTTTAAAAGAGCTTGAAAGTAAAATCGTTACAGCTGATGTAGCTGCAGCACTTATTTCTGATGGTGATGTAGTTGGTATGAGTGGTTTCACTCGTGCTGGGGATGCTAAAGTGGTTCCAATGGCATTAGTAGAACGCGCAAAAAATGAAAAATTCAAAATTGATGTATATACAGGTGCTTCTTTAGGCCCAGAAGTAGATAAATATTTAGCTGAGGCTGGCGTTATCCGCAAACGCGGACCTTTCCAAGGCGATGCAGGTATCCGCAACCTGATTAACTCTGGTGATATCCAGTATGTAGATGCACACCTTTCACATAACGCTGAATTAGTTCGTCAAGGAATTATGGGCCCAATTAAATATTTAATTCTTGAAGCTGTGGCTATTACCGAGGATGGCTTAATTATTCCTACAAACTCTGTAGGTAACTCACCTATCTTCGCTGAGTATGCTGAAAATATTATTATCGAGTTAAATATCTCTCACCCAGAAGCTTTAATCGGTATTCATGATATTTACGTACCTGCTGAGCAAGGTGAACGTGAAGCAATTCCGATGACAGATGCTACTCAACGTATTGGCGAAATCGGTATTAAAGTAGACCCGGCTAAAATTAAAGCAATCGTTATTTCAGAAGAACCAGATGCTCCTTCATTAATTGTTCCTCCAGATGAAGAAACACAAAGAATGGCGAACATTTTATTGGACTTCTTCCGCGATGAAATTAAAGCAGGTCGTCTAACTAACAAATTAATGCCATTACAATCTGGTGTAGGTTCTGTAGCAAATGCTGTACTTGATGGCTTCGCTGATTCAGAATTTGAAGATTTAGTTGTTGCTTCTGAAGTACTTCAAGATGCTGTATTCAACTTAATCGATGCTGGTAAAGTTAAATTTGCAGCTGCTACTTCAATTACACTTACTGAAGAATTACAGAAAAAAGTTTATGGTAATTTAGAAAAGTATGCTGATAAAATTTGCTTACGTCCACAAGAAATTTCTAACCACCCAGAGCTTATCCGTCGTTTGGGTTTAATCTCAATCAACACGGCTCTTGAATTAGACATATACGGTAACGTAAACTCTACTCACGTATCAGGTACTCGTATGATGAACGGTATTGGTGGTTCTGGTGACTTTGCGCGTAATGCTCGTCTAGGTATCTTTGTAACAAAATCATACGCAAAAGGCGGAGCAATCTCTTCAATCGTACCAATGGTTTCTCACGTGGATCACACTGAGCATGATGTAGACGTTATCGTTACTGAACAAGGTATCGCTGATTTACGCGGGCTTGCGCCAAAAGAACGTGTACAACTTATCATCGAAAACTGCGCTCATCCAGATTACAAAGAGCAATTATGGGATTACTACAACCGTGCTGTAGAAGCAACTGGTAGCCATCAAACACCTCATATTTTAGAAGAGGCTCTTTCTTGGCATGTTAATCTTGCTAAAAACAAAACAATGAAAAAAGAAGTTGTAAAAGCTTAATTTTCCATTATAACGCCTACTAAGTTCATTTCGACTTAATAGGCGTTTTTTTATTGCCAAAAATGGTATAATAAAGTGAAAACTTTGATCGGTGGGGATATAGGATTCCCCACCGATTATTAATGATTTCTGCAAGACCTGATAAGCTTTATATGTGTTGTTTTATCGACTAGGGTGCACGATTTCCTCCAACTGTGTTGTGAAGTGAAAATGTTAGCATCCCTTTGTATGGATAAACCCACTATGTCGTAATTTGTAACAGGAGGAGTTATGAAGAAATTTATCTATGTGATTATATTCTTTTCATTTTTTGACTTATTTACTCAGCTTCCTGTGATGAGTACATATGCAGAATCTTTAGGCGCATCTGCTTTTTTAACTGGGCTTGCTGTTGGCATGTATTCCCTTTCTAATACGTTTGGGAATATTATTTCTGGGTTTTTAACCGATCGTAAGGGACCTTTTGTGATTTTAGTAATCGGTCTTTTAACTACAGGGCTCTCGTTAACACTTTATAATTTAGTAGCAGAACCATTTGCTTTACTGGCAGTACGCTTTGTACATGGATTGGTAGCAGGTTTTATTGTCCCAGCTGCGTTTACATTCTTAGCAAATGCAACCGAACAAGAAAAACGTGGTAAAGGTAGTGCTATTTCAGGTGCATTCGTGGGAATAGCAGCTATCATTGGACCAGCCTTTAGTGGTATTTTAGCAAGTCGGACGAGTGTACCTTTCGTTTTTAATATTACAGCAAGTTGTATGCTACTTTTAGGTATTCTAGCTACATTTCTACTTAGATCAAGCCAAGTTAAAAAGGAAAAAACTGCACCAAGTATACATATACCCATTAGTGTATTTTTCACTAATAACGGGACGTTAAAAGCTTTTTCAGGGGCATTCTTTTTAATGTTTTCACAGGGCGTTATTGCCTATCTACTCCCTTTAAAGGTACAATCTCTAGGCTTTGATTCGCGATTAAGCGGCACACTAATGAGTGCATTCGGCATTATTGCTGTACTAGTATTTATCTTGCCTAGCAATCGTATTTTTGACAAAGTCACACCGGTTAAAACGTTGTCGCTTGGTATTAGCTTAATGGGTATAAGCCAAATACTTATCAGTCAAGCCGATTCCAATACATTACTCTATATTGCGATGGCTTGCTATGGTATTGGTTTTGGTTTCTTATTTCCTTCAATAAATTCACTATTGATTGACTCGACGACAGTTGAAATTCGAGGAAAAGCATATGGTTATTTTTATGCCTTCTTCTCATTAGGCGTTGTACTGGGCTCCTCGTTGCTAGGTTGGCTTTCACTCGGTATTACCAGTGGGTTTATTTTCACAGGAATAGTATTGATAGGCTTTGCTATTTTCACTCTAATCCCCAAAAGAAAACCTTCTCATAGTTAAATGAGAAGGTTTTCTTTAAATAGAAGTATCTATATGAACCCGTTGATTTCCGCTACGGCGGACGCTTTTTGCGGGCATGGCTTCAGTTTCCTCGTCGCTACGCTTCTGCGGGGCCTTTTCGCTCATGCTTTTCCCGCAGAAGTCGCCGCTTGCGCTCCAATTAACTCGTGTACGTTAAGTTGGACGACCAAGTATTGATCTTATCGTTCTATTTTACATGACATTTATTCAATATATATTTGGTATTCGTTCTATACATCATTCCATTAAAGAAATCCAAAAGAACATGGTGTATAGTGACATGAAACAAGTCTATGCGCGACTAAAAGAATCGATGGAACGTGTATTTGCGGATGTGTAAGAAAAAGCATAGTATGCGTTGGACAACCTTGTACTACTCTCGTTAGGGGCTATTGTAACTAATATTTCTGATAAAAATTTCAAAAGGTATTCGGAACGTGATTATTCCGAATACCTTTTGTCGTCAATCTGAACCTTCTCATGGTTAAATGAGAAGGTTTTTTGTTACTTTTCTTTTTCCTGGATTTCTTCGTTATAAAAATGGACGCCTGTATGTCCGCCACCTTCAGCAACCATTTCATTTGATGCTAACTTTGTTGGCGATGTCCCTGCTTCTGTCGCTACCTCAGTAGTTACACGTTCAGCGATTCTGCCATCCATATTAACATTTGATGTATTCAAATAAGATTCAAATTTGGATTTAGCACTACTTAACATATTCAATGCCTTATCTCGATTTTCTTTTTTACTTAAATAAGATGCCGCTAATCCTGCTAATCCTGCAAGTACAACACCTGACCCTTTACGTTTTGCCATTAAAAATCCCTCCTAGAAATATAGAAACTGGCCTTATAATATAGCTTTTCCCTATTTTTAGAGGTCTAAACATTATTTTTCGCTTTATATAACATATCAAGATGCGGCAAGCTATCATAGATATACGGTTCTGAAACTTGCTTGAAACCAAATGAGCCATAAAATGCTTTTAAATATTGTTGCGCCTGAATGAAAATCTCTGAACCTGGCCATTCTTTTTCGATTGTCTTTAAAGCTAACTCTATCATTTCCTTACCAAGCCCCGTGCCACGAACTTCTTGCTTTGTGATAACACGACCGATCGATGCCATAGTAAATTTTTCACCGGGCGGTAATAAACGTGCATACGCGAATATTTCCCCATTTTTAACATATGATATATGTATAGAGTTTTGATCATGATTATCTAAATCCTCATAGCATGATTGTTGTTCAACAATAAATACATTTACTCGTAGCTGAATAATTTTATACAATTCTTCCGTCGTTAATTCATTATACGTCTGTATTTTCCAAGACATTATCTATCACTCTCCCACTCGATATTATCGCACAATTCTAACTTTTTTTCGTTAACCAACTCTATTTTGTAATTTATTATGATTATAAATGACAAACTAAGGGAATTAATTAATTATTACAATTAATAGGAGGATGATTTGTGTGAAAGATTTAGACTTGCTATACGATTGGGTAGATATGGCTTCATTATTGGGAGGAGCAGGCTTCTTAACTTTTCTAATTTACAGTGTAATTCTACTATAAGGAGCGTATGAAATGATTTCTGTAAAAACTAAAAAGGCAATCCGCTTACTAGCACAAGGCTACTAGCAGATTGCCTTATTTTTTTCATAGTCCCCTCTATAGACACCCTATTAGTTTTGCTCGACATATTGTCAAATAGATGTCTTACAGAGCTCTACCTTATTGTTTTACATCATTATAGGCATCGGATTTATCAAATGCCGCAACTACATACGAACATACTGCTTCCATTTTATAATCGTTTTCACGTGCATAATCAGCTGCACGATCTAACAATTTCTTCGCCACCCCTTGACCACGGAGCTTGTCTGAAACATATGTGTGATCCATTACCATCACTTGCCCCTTTTGTTGCCAAGTAATCTCTGCTAATCTTTCGCCTTCTTGCTCAAACACAAAAGCAAGCTTGTTCGATGCTTCACTCTGTAATCGGAATTCCATTTCTCACCACTCCTTTTTTTCATAGTAACATAGCCTGTTGTTATTCTTCAAAGATAGTGCAACGTTGCTTTGATTGGATTTGCACACGTTTACTTACTAACAATGGCGGCAATGCAAGTCCCTCTATGAGAGTTTAAAACGATGCACTTCCCCAGAAACCTGGAAACACAATGTGCGTAACTTATCCTGTTCATATTCTTATACCAACTAAACATAAAAAGCTCACTGCCATTGTGACAGTGAGCTTTACTTTCTTTAGTTAAACCAAGATGAAATGGATTCTTTTAAATTGGCAAAGAAATTTTTCACACCCGCCCAGAAGCCTTCATCTTCCATCAGTGCACCGAATTTTTCTTGTAACGTATTACTAATATCATTTAATTGATCTGACCATTTACTAAAGTCAATGTCTAGTTTACTAATTTTGTCCATCAAATCGATTAGCAGCTGTCTATCCGTCTCGCTTAATTTTATCTCGAGTTTGTTTAACTGCTCTTGCACGATTTTTTCAACATCTTCACGTGTTGCCGGTTTTGATTCTGCTATTTGTTTTTTTATTTCTGTTAGCAGTTCTGCAACCTTCGCATCCTCTATTCCCGATGATTGTGCAAGAGATGTTGCAACTGATAACTCCTCATTGGCAACGTCTGTGCGCTCAATATCTAAAGTTTCACCCGTTTTCACTTCATAAGCTTTATAAATCCCTACAAGCGCTGAATGACCTGTTACAGCCTTTGGCGCGGCTACTTGTACTGTCGCATCCTCGATACCAGCTGTCAGCATAGCATTCGCATACATTTCAGACGTTACTTGTGTAATATTTGAGGGTGTGACAATCTCAATAACCAAGCCTTTCCCAGCATCCTTGCGAGTAATTTTTGCAGAGGAATACATGCGTGAACTTGCATTACTGTCTTTAATGTATTTAGTTAAGTCTTCTCCAGATACTGTAATTTCTTCGATTTCAGGTTCTTCGTTTACTTTTAATGATTCTTTAACAGATTCTTTTTCCGTCTCTGATAAGTTTGCACCATAGACCACAATTGGTACGCCAAGTTTTTCATCAATTGCTTTTGTTGTCGAATTATCCGCGGCAAATCCTGTTACTGGTGCCATCACACCAAATACTAACATAGTAGCAGTTAGCACTTTCAGCCATGTTTTTTTCAAATTGTGTGACCCCTTTCGCTTGAAAAATCATCTAGCCTGTATAATGTAGATCACTATACAACTATTAGTACGAAAAAATGACGAGAAGGTTTCAAACAGTCTCTCGTCATTCGTGTGATATTAATTGAAGGATTATAAAATCCATTGCACGTCTACTTAATACTTTTACAGTTAAAACAAATCACTGTTAGAAATTAAATTTCTTCCGTCCAGCCATCTTGTTGTTTTATTTTACCGGCCTTCATTAATGTACCCAGTGCACGTTTAAATGCCGCTTTACTCATCTTGAACATTTCTTGAACTTCTTCCGGTGAAGACTTATCACCAAATGGCATTTTGCCACCCACATCTTGTAAATAGCTTAGAATTTTCTGTGCATCACCAGTAATACGTTCGTGTTTACGTGGTAAAAGTGAACCGTTCATGGAGCCGTCCTCTTTGACGTCAATAATACGTACCTCTATATCTTGTCCAAGACGAGGTTCTGCATAACGCTCTGATTCATGAACAAAAATGCGGTATGGTGCTTCCACACCTAGTAAAAATGACCCTACTGGCAATAAACGATATGGTCGGGCTTTAATATTTTTATTGTGCAGATCTTCAAATGCACCCTCATATAGCTCCAATATTTTTTCTTCAGTTGCTAAACGTCCAAATAAATCTCCATTGCGATCTGTGCGCAATGTCATAAATAAATGGTCGCCCACTGCTGGCCAAACCTCTTTAATGGCAGGTAGATCCTCTGCTTTTACTAGCACTTCACGTGATGTCCCAATATCAACGAAAGCTCCTTCATGTTCGACCACTCTTAGTACGCGCGCCCAGCCATATTCGCCTTGCGCAAATGTTGGAATAGCTGTTGTAGCCGCTAAATCTCCACGACGGTCTGTGAATAAAAATACTTGAAGGCGATCTCCTATTGCAAGTGGTTCTGTGACCTCTGAAGCATTTAAAGGTAGTTCAGCTACCCCATTGGTTAAGATCCATTTCGATGCTTGTTGCTCTAATACAGTAAGCGTTACAACTTCACCTGATTTTAATTCGTTCATAATGTCTTCCTTTCCTTCACACCATCATTTTCGCAAACTATTTTACTTCGTACGACTAATGGGTACTAAGAGGCCCACTCCAAAACAACAGGATAGTGGGAAATCCAGTACCCCTAAGTAACCGATTAAAGTTTTACTTTATAGGTTGTGCTGTGATCTAGATGCCTCTAATTTTTTTGCGATGTCTGGATTTTCTTCCATTACCTGCACAAGATCAGCAATTCGATCGATTGAATTCCAACTAAGATGGTGCTCAATTCCTTCTACATCATTGTAAATACGTTCTTCATCTACACCAATGATTCGTAAAAATTGCTCTAGTAGTTCATGGCGTTGCACAAGACGTTTTCCAAGTTTTTCCCCTTTTGGCGTCAATGTAAGGCCACGATATTTTTCATAAACTAAATAGCCATCTTTATCTAATTTTTGAACCATTTTCGTAACAGAAGAAGGAAGAACAGATAATGCTTCCGCTATGTCAGACACACGAGCATATCCTTTATTAGCGATTAATAAATATATTTGTTCGATATGATCCTCCATACTTGGTGTTGGCATATCCAATTCCCTCTCTTTCTTTTTCTTACTCTCTAGTTTACTACAAGCTTACCTTAAAAGTTAACTGAAAATACATAACCACAGCAATCCTTGTCATTACACATAAAAAGAGCCGACCTCATATGAAGTGGGCTCTACTCATGCCGTGGATACTTATTCACTACATGTAATGCACGAATAATCTCCCTGTTGATCAGCTCAATATTTTCTGGAGTATTCATTTTTTTAAATGCTTCATCACGCGCGTTCATAAATGTAACATACTTACTAGGCAAAGCATTTAGAGCGATTGCAACTGTGTCGAACTCACAGATTTCACATTTACAAAATGTTTGATATTCTGGCCCTCGTAAAAGAAAACTTACTAAGCCACGTACAATTTCCTCTGTAACATTTACTAAAATAGGTTGTGACATATAAAACTTTCGCCTCATTTATAATTAATTGTTACATTGTTCCCAACATATATTAGCACTAAACAAGGGCTTTTTCAAGAATAGCTAGTAGCATCTACATCAACAATATTTACTAATTACAAATGGTATTATTATCCTAAAAATCAACGAACTTCAAACTTATTATTTGTATTTTTTTGTTTTAATTAGTCTTAACGAGTTAAAAACCACAAGTAATGTAGCACCCATATCTGCAAAAATGGCAATCCATAACGTTAACCATCCTGGGATAACGAGTAATAAGGCGATTAATTTTAATGCCAGTGCAAAAATGATATTTTCTTTAATAATGCGTAATGTTTTTCTACTTAAATCAATTGTATACGGCAATTTCGTTAAATCATCACCCATTAAAGCAATATCTGCGGTTTCCAAAGCTGTATCCGTGCCCGCACCGCCCATTGCGATACCTACATTGGCCGATGCTAAGGCCGGCGCATCATTTACTCCATCTCCGACCATAGCTACAGCTCCATACTTAGTGCGTAATTCTTTAATTGCTGTTAATTTTTCTGCTGGCAGTAACCCCGCTCTTACATCACTCATACCAAGAGCAGTAGCAATGGCTTCTGCTGTAGGTTTAGCATCCCCTGTTAACATGACAGTATGCTTCACTTTTAATGTTGTTAGGTTTTGCAGTACACTTTTACTTTCACCACGTAATTGGTCAGCGATTCCGATAATGCCGATGAAATGATGGTCACTAACAACGGCAACAACTGTTTTACCTTGCGCTTGCAATTGATTGGCTTGTTCTTTTGTAGCTTCATCTACAGCTGTTAAAGTGGAAATCCATTTCAAACTCCCGACAGAAACCTTTTTGCCCTCAATTGTCGCAAAAGCCCCTTTTCCTGTCACCGATTGGAAATCAGTCGGTTCTAACTCAGTTAAACCTTTTTCATGTAACGCAGTTAAAATTGCTTTCGCTAGTGGATGCTGCGATTGCTTTTCAACGGCTGCAACAAGTTGTAGCACACTGTCCTCTGTCATATTACGGTGCGTGAATATGTCTGTTACCGCTGGTTTCCCCTTCGTTAAGGTACCTGTTTTATCGAATGCCACAGCTTCAATATGACCTAATTGTTCTAAATGGACGCCCCCCTTAATGAGCACACCCTGCCTTGCTGCATTTCCGATAGCTGTCACGATGGCAACTGGTGTCGAGACAACTAGCGCACAAGGGCAGCCAACAACCAGCACCGCTAAACCTTGATAGATCCAATGCTGCCAATCGCCTATAAACAATGGTGGAATAACAGCAACAAGGAAGGCAACCATCATAATCGCAGGTGTGTAATATTTAGCAAAGCGATCAACAAATTGCTGTGATGGTGCTTTTTCTGCCTGTGCTTCTTCTACTAAATGGATGATTTTAGCAATAGTTGTATCTTCCACACGCTTGGTAACACGGACTTCTAGTGCACCTTCCTCATTCAATGTTCCAGCAAATACTTCGTCATCTTTTGATTTATTAACAGGTATCGACTCGCCTGTTATAGCTGCTTGATTGACTGCTGATAGTCCTCTTATTACAATCCCATCCATGGCGATTTTTTGACCCGGCTTGACTATTAAAATATCACCGATTTCAATTTCTTCAGTTGGTACTTCCATCTCATGGAAATGCTCACCGTGAGCACGTTTGATAGTCGCTGTTGCAGGGGCAATATCCATAAGTTGTCGAATCGATTGGCGCGCTTTATCCATAGAGTATGCCTCAAGTGCTTCACTGACAGCGAATAGGAAAACTACAACCGCCGCTTCTTCCCACTCACCAATAATTGCAGCTCCAATTACAGCAATCGTCATCAGCGTTTTCATATCAAATTCGAAGCGTGCTAAATTACGGAATCCTGTTTTAAAAATGCCAACGCCACCTACTAAGATTGCTACGATAAACATGCCAATTGCAAAAGGATCTGTTTCTCCACGCATTGTTACCAAGACATACCCAAGTATTACAAATAACAATGCAATACCAGCTAAAATATTTTCCGTTTTTTTATAAAACGACGTTGATTTTTCAATTGAACTTTTTGGCGATTGCGATACTTTAATGCCATCAAATGCACCTGCTTCTTCAATTTGATCGACGTTTATCTCACCAAACACCGTTATTTTGGAAGCTCCAAAATTAACTTGTGCATCTTCTACCTCGGGAATAGCTTTCACATTTTTCTCAAATTTTGCCGCACAGCTGGCACAGGATAAGTTTTGCAAACGGTATTCTTGCTTAGTTGGTGTCGCTGCCATCGTCAATCCCCTCTTTCGCATGTTCATAAGCAATCGTGACAATTTGGTATACATGTTCATCGGCTAAAGAATAGTACATTTGCTTTCCCTTGCGATACGATTTCGCTAGACTGTTATCTTTTAAATAGCGTAAATGATGCGATGCTGTTGCTACAGATGATCCGATAATTGTGGCAACATCACAGACACATAATGCATCTTCTACCGTTAGCGCATAGGCAATTTTCAATCTTGTTTCATCAGATAAAGCCTTTAAAAATTTGGCTACACCCGATAAATCTGGCATTTGTTGCTGTACTTTCGTGACCGCTTCCTCATTTACATGTGTTATTTCACATATTTCTTTCGGCATTTTTTCACCTCATTCAAATGTTCGTTTGATTGTTTTCAATATATCATAGTACTCCATCATATTCAAACAGACATTTGAATGTATATGATTACTATCACGGAATTATACTTAAAGTTCTACTCTGACTCTTACAAAAAAACAGCACACTAAATAGTGCGCTGTTCTTCAATATTATTGTGCCTTTAATAACAATGTCTTCCCCTTAATCTCTTTGTTCTTTACAAAAGTTTCATGATAATTCCCAATTGCCCAATCCTCCACTTGGTCTTGATACCACTTCGATTTAACATGACCACTCTGCCCTGGACCAACGATATGATAGGCTGAGTTCAAATCACTTACATCCGCTATAAATCGCCAGGAAGCTCCGTGATCTACATTGCCATCTAGGTCATCATCGGCCGCCTGTACAGTGACTTTCGAACCGCCAATCGGTACCTTTTTAGCATTAAAGTATTTTGCTAGTATTGGTGACGCGCTTCCTAACGTGTGATCAAATGTAAGTTGATGGAAATCTCCCCATTGCCACTTGGAAGGTTTCTTGCCGAAACGCTCTTCAATTAGTGCTATCGATCGTTCTAATGCTTCATATACAGCTGCATCCACACCACCCTGTTGTTCAATCCAAATACTCTTCTCGCCTGCATATGCTTTTCGCAATAGCTGATCCGTTATATTGTATTTACCAGCCATCAGATTATACATATCTAGAGGCATTTCATCTTTAAAGAGTACTTCCTGCAATTGTTCCATTAGCGTATGGAAGACAAGTGGTGCGCTCGAATCTTTTGTATCCACCATATCCCATTCTTCCAGTAAGGCAATGACTTCTGCATATTTTTCATCCTGATCTTTTGCTTTTAACGACGTTAATAAATCTGGTAAAAACTCACGTGCATATAAATTATGTTGATCCATTTGTAAATTCATCATGTCTTCTACTGTTAGCGAATCATTGGCTTCTAACACTTCTTTAATACGCTCATAACGATACGGCTGTGCCCAGAAATCCGTTATATGATAAGGGTACTCCTCGCCGATAACTTCATTATTTGCAGTCGCAATAAATCCTTCCTTTGGATTTACGACTGTTGGTAGTTCATCCCATGGGATAAAGCCTTCCCATCCATAGTCACTTGAATCACCCGGTACGGGTAACTGGCCTTCTCCCTGCCTGCGAATCGGAATTTCACCATTTGCTTTATAGGCAATTGTGCCATCCTTAGAGGCAAAGATAAAGTTTTGCGCGGGTGCCTTAAAGTCTTCTAATGCCTTTTCAAAGTCATCCCATGAATTTGCCTTATTAAAGCCAAGTATCGCTCGCAGTTCTGCCGTAGATTGCAAAGCGGTCCATTGCATAGAAAACTGTGCTGATGGTTCCGTATCTTTAAATGCTAAATCGGTCATAATTGGCCCATGTCGTGTGACAATAACATCAAAATCTACTGTCTTTCCATCCTTCACCTTGATTGATTCATTACGTACCTCGGCCTGCTCCCACTCGCCATCATATTTGAACTGTGTTGGATTATCTGGATTCGGTATTTCAATATACAAATCTTGTACATCTGGACCTACATTTGTTACCCCCCAAGCAATATCATCGTTATGTCCTAAAATAATGCCAGGGATGCCTGCAAATATGACTCCACTAACATTTTGTTCAGGTGACTGAAGATGCATTTGATACCAAATAGATGGCGTGCTTAAACCTAAGTGTGGATCATCTGCTAAAATCGGAAAACCTGACTTTGTTTTATCGCCTGATACAACCCAGTTATTACTGCCATTAAATTCATTCGGCAATAGGTCAGCGTCAAATTGACCTGCTACCGCTACAGGGTTTGCTATGTTTGCCTCAATAATTGATGACGCGTTGTCAGGATACTTTATAAATAATTCCTTTGCCTTGTCTTCGTCGAAATGTTGTAAAGCCCAGTGACGGAAAGCAAGTGTATTCCAATTACCCCCTAAATCATATGCCATATATTTACCAATCGTTAGCGAATCTACAACGGACCATTCTTCCGGCTCATAACCTAGTAATGCGAATTCATAGCTTAATGTATTATTTTCCTTTGCCTGCTTAATAAAAGCGTTTACTCCTTCTGCAAACCATTCGAGTACCTGCTTGCTTTCTTCATCATAAGCAGCTAACGATTTTTCTGCTGCATCACGTAAGCTAAACGTACGGAAATGTTTGTCCGTATTAATTGTCGCCTCACCAATCACTTCTGATAATCGACCACTTGCCTGTCTACGCGCTAAATCCATTTGAAACAGTCGATCCTGTGCCTGAACGTAACCTTGTGCACGATATAAATCCGCATCTGTCTCTGCTAATATATGGGGAACTCCCTTATCATCCCTGGTAACAGTTACATCCTGATTAAGCACACTTACTGCAAGATCCCCTTCAATAACGGGCTTTGATTTATTCATAAACCATGTAAAGCCAATAAAGACTACGATTAGTGCAATTGCTAAAAAGCCAACAACACCAACGAGCCATTTTTTCCATATCTTTTTTTTCACAACGACAAACCCCCTCTTAAGCAATATATTCTTTAGCAAGCTTTGTAAATCCTTTTCAACAAGATAAAAGCTGATTTTTCTAGCGAATTTCGTTGTTTTTTAATAGAAAATCCCCTTGATATATAGAAACCCAAAATCCCACTGTACATAAAATAGTAGATAGTAAATTATTTCCTGTACTACAGAAATATAAAAAAAATCGCATTTCCCACTGGAAGTACGATTTCTTCTTAGATATTAATAATCGAGTTGTAATTCAATTGGACAATGATCACTACCCAAAATATGCGAATGGATTGTCGCAACGTCAATTTGTTCTTTCAATCGTTCAGATACAATAAAATAATCAATGCGCCAACCAATATTTCGCTCACGCACTTTATTCATATAGGACCACCATGTATAATGATCCGTCTCATTTGGATGCTTGAAGCGGAAAGAATCTATAAATCCACTTGCTAAAAGCTCGGTCATTTTAGCACGTTCTTCATATGTAAACCCTGAATTGCCAATATTTGATTTTGCATTTTTTAAATCTATGTCCGTATGTGCGACGTTCAAATCTCCACAGTACACGATAGTCTTTTTAGCATCAAGTTCTTTTAAATACAGGGCTAAACGGTTCTCCCAATCCAGGCGAATGGGTAATCTCGCTAAATCACGCTGCGAATTCGGTGTATAGACGTTAACTAAATAAAAGTTTTCATATTCTAACGTAATTATTCGTCCCTCTTCCTGTGACTTATCTTCACCGACACCATAATGTACTGAAAGAGGTTTATGTTTTGTAAAAATAGCTGTACCTGAGTAGCCCTTTTTCACAGCATAATTCCAATATTGTTCATAACCTTCTAGTGAAAGCTCAACTTGTCCCTCTTGACACTTCGACTCCTGAATACAGAAAAAGTCTGCATCTACTTCATTGAAGAAATCTAAAAAGCCTTTGCTCATGCAAGCGCGGATTCCATTGACATTCCATGATATAAATTTCATAGTTTTGCACCCCTAGAAAACGCCCCTCGCCTTTAGCGAAGAGCGCCATGTATAATTTTCTTATATATCGTCGCCGACTATTTTCACTTCAGTTTCTAAGTCGATGCCATACTTTTCTTTGACCGCCCGTTGCACCATTTGAATAGTTGCAATGTAATCAGTGGCCGTTGCATTTCCTTTATTCACGATAAAGCCCGCATGCTTGGTCGATACTTCTGCACCCCCCACGCCTTTTCCCTGCAGACCACTATCCTGTATAAGCTTGCCTGCGAAATGACCTGGAGGACGTTTAAAGACACTACCAGCAGATGGGTATTCTAATGGCTGTTTAGATTCACGCTGGTACGTTAAATCAGCAATTTTCGCGTCAATTTCTTCCTGAACGCCTTGCGTTAACTGAAATTCCGATGACAGTACATAATAACCCTTCTTAGCAATGATACTTTTGCGGTAGCCGAGTTCTAGTTCTTCTTTTGATAATATTACAATGTCGCCTTCTTTTGTTAAAACTTTAGAAGAAATAATAATATCCTTAATTTCACCACCATATGCACCTGCGTTCATCGCCATAGCTCCACCAATGGAGCCAGGAATCCCACATGCAAATTCAAAGCCTGTTAGGGATGCGGTTGCTGCCAGCTTGGACACGTCCTTAATGAGGGCACCACTTTGTGCATGTACATAATCACCGTTAATGTGAATTTCATCTAGATGTGCAAATGTGACAACTATTCCACGTAAGCCGCCATCACGGACGACCATATTGGAGCCATTACCTAGCATTAATAATGGAATATTATTTGTATGAGCATAGCGAATAACAGCTGCCGCTTCATTCTCCGTTTCAGGTAGAACAAACACATCCGCCTTGCCACCTAATTTTGTCATTGTATATTGTTGTAATGATTCGTCTAACTTAATATTGGCTGGATTAATGGTTTGCGCTAAATCCGTCGCCCATTGTTCTTTTGTCATGAGAGCTAATTCCTTTCTAACGTCCTTCTTACTTACACTAGTATGGATTTAGAACCTCGATTTGACAAGTAAAATGAAGGGTAATTTTCCCGCATTAACGGGCAGTAAGATACCTTTTACATAGCTACTTCATAACGATTTAAAAATACATAGTCATTCTAACTGCCCGTAAATGCCCGATTCGTTCAACTAAACCATCAATGATAAAATTGATATCACTGATGGCAGTGTTTATAACCAGCCACTTGCCCAAGTTTCAATATTGCGAATAGCACCTTCCAACGCTTGACCTTTATCCGTTAAAGAATATTCTACACGCACTGGTACCTCTGAATATACTTTTCGTTCAACAAGCCCTTCTTTTTCAAGCTCCTTTAAACGTTCTGATAATAAACGACCACTTACAGGTAATGCAGACTCAATTTCATTGAAGCGTTGGGGGCCGTCTAATAATTGATATAAGATTAGTCCTGTCCAGCGTTTACCGATTAAATCCATAGCTTTAGCTAAACGAGGACATAAAGTTGTCTCATTCATATTTTTCACCTCTTATGTATTCTATTGTAACGATTTCTTAAGTAAAAGTAAATTTTAAGTAACTTATTTACTTGACGTAATTTGTTTACTATTTTATATTTAATTACAAAAAGTAACTTTAAGTTTGGAGGATATTTCTTATATGTCTTTTAAAATTGATACAAAATTAGAGCTTGAGCATTTACACCTAGGCTTTTTATTTGAATGATCCGGAGGGTAACGGCATAGAAATTTACCGTGACCGCCATCGTTCTGAATGGATAAGTGATGGTAACGGTGGCCTTGTTACAGGAACAGAGGGAGTCGATATAGAAGATATAATGGCTCATTATGACCGCCATCGTCCATGGGTAGGTTTCCCTAAAGGCACTGTACTAGGTCATATACACCTAAATGTGAGCGTGTTAAATATACAACAACTTACTTCTATATAGATGCACTTGGTTTCGATATTATGACTAGCTTCCATGATAGTGCGCTATTCATTTCCGCTGGAGGCTATCATCACCATATCGCAGTAAATACATGGCAAGGAGTCGGAACACAAGTACCACCAGAACAAACAACAGGTTTACTAAGTTACACGTTTTCACTTTCTTCTCAGGCAGAATTTCAAAAGCTTATAGCCAATTTGAACAAGCATCAAGTGAAATATACATTAGATAATAGCCGCTTAATTGTTTTGGATTTTAATAATGATGCCATGAATTTTTACGTTCGATAGTATTTTTAATAATTATAAATATTCACAAAGCACACTATATTTAGTGTCATATTTTATCTCTTTTACTAAAAACTCATTGAACTAACAAATTTTTTAATTTATTATTCGTGTAAGATGCTGTTTTTAGGGGGGACCTTCCAATGAAAAAATATGCTATTGATTATAGTCACTCAACGATCGGTTTTTCCGTTCGACATATGATGATATCGCAAATTCATGGAACTTTTGAATCTTATCATGCCGAACTTGCCGTGTCCGATATTGTACAAATACAAGATGCCAAGATATCATTCTCGCTCATTGTTGCCAGTGTTTCGACCAAAAATTTTGATCGTGATGTTCACCTTGTATCACCTGATTTCTTTGATGCTGATGTCTATCCGAAAATTCACTTTGAGTCTACATATATTGAAAAACTGGAAAATAACAAATTTGCTATTCACGGAGATTTAACGATTAAAAACATTACGAAGGCCGTCGTCTTCACAACCGTTTACATTGGAAGTAGCATGAATCCATGGGCACAAGAAGTACATGGATTTCAATCAAGATCAAAAATTGACCGTAGAGATTTTAATTTAGTATATAATGCACTCCTCGAAACAGGCGGTGTATTAATCAGTGATGAAATTGATATAGTAGTAGATCTTGAAATAAATCTACTTTAACAGCTTGAGTCTTTATGAATAGGAGGTTGATTAATGCTATGGTTTGATGGCTTTAATTTTGCATCGATTTTTATTTCGATAATCTTTATCATGGTCTTTGGAACATTTGCATTTGTTATCATTAACGGCGTCAGACAATGGTCTAAAAATAATGCAGCACCGGTTTTAACCGTGCCAGCTAGAATCGTAACAAAGCGTACAAATACAAGGGGCGGTAGCGGCAACTCTGGTGCGCACACTTCTTACTATGTAACTTTTGAAGTACAGAGTGGTGATCGTATAGAGTTAAAGCTAAATGGTAGTGAATATGGACTGTTGGCAGATGGCGACTTTGGTTTATTAACATTTCAAGGAACTCGTTTTCAAACATTTGAGCGACACAAAAAGGAGAGCAGCGATTGATATCGCACTCTCCTTTTTGCTATTTATTTGATTAAATATTTTCCAAATCCAGCTTCTTCAGCATCACCAAGATACTCTATGTTACTGCCAGCTGGAATGACTTTCTGTGCATCCTTTGCAGAAAGGTAAATAACTTTTGTATTCGCCGGGAATGGTGCAAATGACCAATTGTTGTCCGCAGCAGGATTAATTGTTTTATTTGCCATGATGTAGTCAATCACTGCTTGACGATTTTCATATGCATAGTTTGTTACATTCGAGCCGTCTGTATTTTTGAATGTCGCCCCGTAAGAGCCACCTACACGATAGTTGTTCGTAATGATGATAAACTCTTGGTTCACATCAATCGGTTTACCGTTGTATTGTACATTTTTAATACGATTCGCTTTTTCGTCCACTAACTGACCACGACGATCGTATTTTGCAGGCGATGTCACATCAATTTGATATGTTAAACCGTCTAAAACGTCAAAATTATAAGAACGTGCTTCTGCGTCAATAATATTTTGCTCTTCTGCTTTATTTGGATCAATTGTTGTGAAGATACCTGCAGCCATTTCTAACCATTCGATCGCTTGTGCACCCGTTACTTTGATAGTTGCAACAGTGTTGTCGTAATGATAGATATCTGCCATATTTTTTATGGCAAGTGGCCCTACAGGAATGTTTGTGTAGTCGTCTGGATTATTTCTTGAACCTGCCTTAAAAGGTGCACCAGCAGAAAGGATTGGTGTATTCTCATCAGCCGTACCCTTTAATTCTTTTTCAATATACCATTGTTGTGCTTGTGTCACGATTTGAATCGATGAATCATCTTGAACCATAGAGAAATAGCTGTGTATTGGTGCAGTTGTCTCACCAACAGCTTGGCGGATGTACGTTAATGTACCTTCGTGCGCTTCTTTTATAGCATTTAACACTGTTTGAGATGGTTGTAAGCCTTCTTGTTTAATAGAACGAAGAGCCCCTTGTCCATTTACCACCACCCATTTAGAGCCTTGTTGCTCTAATTTCAAGTCAATAACGCCAAGGTGGCTACCATAACTTCCTGCCATTACTGTAGGAACACCGTTAATCGTTCCTTTTTCTTGATCAACATTTTTAAGATCTTTATAATCACCTGGGAATGTTAGATGTGAGTGACCTGTTATTAAGGCATCAATACCTTCAATAGCAGCAATTTGGTAACCGACATTCTCAGCACCTGCTTCATACGTATCTCCACCAATACCTGAGTGAGAAAGCACAACAATCACATCTGCTCCTGCTTTTTGTATTTCTGGTACCACTTCTTTGATTGCTTCCACAGGTTCTTGCATCTCTACCTTACCTGCAAGATGAATGGCATCCCATTCAACAATTTTCGTAGGTACGATTCCTGTTACACCCACTTTAATAGTATGTTTTTTCCCTGTGTTATCCAGCACTTCTTTATCCATAATTACATAAGGCGTGTACATATGCTTTTTTGTTTTTGCGTCATATGCATTTGCATTAACGACCGGATATTTTGCATCATTTAATACTTCACTTAAGAAATCTAATCCATAGTTGAATTCGTGATTCCCTAAAGTTCCACCATCATATTTCAGCGCATTTAGTGACGCAATAGCTGGATGAACCTCGCCTGGTTTTAAGACGTTTTCTAACGCTTTATATGAACCAAGAGGTGTCCCTTGAATTAAATCACCATTATCAAATAATAATGTATTTGGGTTTTCTGCTCTTGCTTGCTCTATTAAGGCTGCAGTGTTTGCTAAACCGACATCAGCGGATTCAGCATCTAAAAAATAATTATAGTTTGCTAAATTCGTATGAATATCAGTTGTGCCTAAAATTTGAAGATCAACTGTAGTCGCTTTTACAGGCACTTTGTATTCTGCTACAAAGCGTTCTACAATACTTTGCATTTGTTCAGTTGTCACATAGTCACGTGGACGAATTGTATCGTCTTCGAAACCTTGTAAGATATTTGCCGCGACTGCATTTGCTAGGTCTTGCTTATGTGTCTCAGCAATTTTATCTGCATCCTTGAATTTATCTAACTCTGCCAACGATGCCTTTTCAGTTACTAATCCACGTGCAGATATAACAAATGCTTGTTGACGTGTTAATTTATCATTCGGATCAAATGATGTTGCTGTTTTGCCTTTGATAAGCTTTAGTTCTAGTGCTTTTTCAACATAAGGAGCTAACTCCTTTGGTACATCAGTAAAAGCAAGTGTAGAACCATCTCCTAACTCGACATTCAAGCTTTCTACTAATTCTTTCACGTAGTCTCCACGTGTCACATCATTCGATGTAGCGTTTGCAGATAGTCCCCCTGGGAAGACTGTGAAGAGAATTAATAACATTGCTAAAAAATTAGTAATTAATTTCTTATTCATGTAACGACCCCCTTATTAATCTAATATTTTCCTACGGTTTCTATTATATTATACTAACAAGTGATTTAACTGAATATTTAGACCTAATTGTATGTACTTTTAAACTAATAGCACAACACTTTACTAATATATAATATATATTTATTATCTATTAACTATTCACTATCACAGGATGTTTTTTTTTGTAAAATTCTAATAAGTGCACAGTATCAATATGTCAGCCCTTCATTCCTCTACCAGACCTCTACTTAGCCAATAAAAAAAGCCCCCTCAAAACCGAGAGAACTTTTAATAAAAATAAATGATTATGCGTTTACAGTTTGAAGAGATTGCGCAACTTTTTTCACTGCTTCTAAACCAGTTGCAATAATTTCCTGTGCTTTGTCTTGTGATGCATTATGTCCTTCAATAATTACTTCTTCGATAATTTCCATACCAAATACGCCACCTACTACATTTTTGATGTAGTTAACAGACATTTCCATCGGTTGTGCTTCTGGTGCTGAATAGTAGCCACCACGAGCATTTAAAATGATAGCTTTTTTATCATTCATTAAGCTAACTAGTTGACCTTTTTCGCCATATTTGAAAGTGAAACCAGCTTGATATACATAATCAATGAAAGTTTGTAAAGTAGCTGGGATTGTTAAGTTCCAAAGTGGGAAAGCAAAAACTACAACATCAGCTGCAGTTAACGCGTCCATTGCTTTTTGTTTTGCAGCTAAAATGCGTGACTCAATGTCAGTTAATTCTTCGCCGTTTTGTAATTTACCGTAAGCGTTGAATAGATCTTGACCGAAGTACGGCATATCTTCAACGAATACGTCGAAAGTCGTTACATCTACGCCTTGTAGGTTTTCCATGAAAGTGTCATACATTTTTGTTGAGATACCGTCTGGGCGGTTATTTGCTTTTACTACTAATACGTTCATTATATAATTTCTCCTTAGTTTTCCAACATTATTATCTCGAATTCAAGATATATGAATATATTAAAAAACATCTTTTAAAAAGTCAACGCTAATAGTCTCATACTTTTGACTGAAATGCCTACTTCCTTTTATTCACCTTCTAAATTAGTGATGTCGTTTAATGCTGTGCACCACACGCAAAAATACTCAGGCTCACGTTACTCGAGCCTGAGTACCTTTGCATCAGCAGAAGTTTACATCCTACGTTTATTGAGTAAAATTAAAACTCGCAGCTTTCATCAGTACATACACCAGCATTTGAAAAGCCTGTCATCTGCAATCCTGGTTGTAAGCCTTCTTCTTCCGCTACTTTACGTAAAGTGTCTTCAAAAACTTCCTGCGGTTGCGCACCTGAAATGCCATATTTACGATTTATAACGAAAAATGGTACTCCTCGTACACCAAGTTGTAGTCCTTCTTGAATATCTTCCTCAACATCAGAAGCAAATACATCACTAGTAAGAACGTTCTCTACTGCCTTACGTTCAAGACCTAATTGCTCAGCAATGTCAATCAATACGTCATCATGACTAATACGTTTCGCCTCAATGAAGTAGCCATGTAGTAAGGCCTCAACAAGTGCTGGCGCTTTTCCTTGTTGTTGTGCCCACTTTACAAGTCGATGTGCCTTTAACGTGTTTTCTTCCATTAGGTTGTCAAAATTATAGTCCAGTCCTACTTCTTTAGCACGAGCTGCTACACCTTGCGTCATTTCCTTCGCCTTATCTACTGTCATACTGTATTTTTTTGCTAAGGATTCATACGTAGAAACATTCGTATCCATAGGTGTTGTTGGGTCAAGTTGGTAACTTTTATAAACAAGCTCCACCTGACCATCAAAACCCGTATCCTGAAGCGCCTTTTCTAATTGCTTTTTGCCAATATAACAAAATGGGCAAACATAATCTGACCATATTTCAATTTTCATAAATGTTCACTCTCCTTTTGCTACATTGTATCGACACTATACATTCCTAAGCAATTTTTCTGCTTCATTGCATAAATTTTCAAATCAATCTCCATACTGAGCTTAAAAACAATGTGAGGGTTATGTATGACACAATCTCTTTGGCTTGCAACGAGCGAGTCTGTCTCCTTGCCATCTCTAACTGATTCTACTACATGTGATGTTTGTATTATTGGTGGAGGTTTGACTGGACTATATACTGCCTATGTTTTAGCAAAAGCAGGTGTGGATGTGGTACTGCTCGAAGCAAATTCCCATATCAGTCATGGTACAACTGGTCATTCAACAGGAAAATTAACAGCACAGCATGGCTTAGTATACGCAAATATTATGGAAAAACTTTCAGTAGAAGATGCGCGGCTCTATTATCAACTAAATCAGCTCGCTGTTGAGAAAGCCTTACAGATACTGCCCAAGGAATCCATTCAACAAGTAGATTCGTTGCTTTATTGTCAAACGAAGGAAGGCTATAAACAATTATTAAATGAATGGAATGCCTATAAGGTTTTGAATATTAAGGCGAAAATCACCTCAGATACGGAACTACCCTTCTCTATTACAAAAGCACTTAGCATTTCGCAACAAGCGCAAATAAACCCTGTGGCCGTTTGTAACTTTTTAGTGAAAAAGGCATTATCAATGGGTGCAAGATTGTATGCCAACACACGCGTCCAGCAATTACGTCTGCCACAAAATGACTTACATACCGAAAATAATATGTCGGTTCAATATAATAAGCTTATTTTGGGGACGCACTATCCGATTGAGGCCTTCAAAGGTCTACAACTATTTAAACTCTCAAATAGTCGCTCTTATATGGTCGCTAGCAAAATTTCAGATACATTCCATGGGCAATATTTATCGGTCGATTTTCCTTCGCGTTCTATTCGAACTGCAACCATTAATGATGAACACTATATACTACTTGGAGGCGCTAATCATACCGCTGGGCAAACAACAAATACCGAGCCTTTTTATGACGCTATACAAAATGAAATGCAAGAGCACTTCGAACGAGAGCCTCTTTATAGGTGGTCAGCACAAGATATCGAAACACCAGATATGATACCTTATGTAGGCAACATTACACAGTCCTTACCAAATGTCTTCATCGCTACTGGTTATAGAAAATGGGGAATCTCCAATTCTTTTGTGGCGGGAGATTTACTATCTGCGCTTATTACAGGAACACAGGCTGAGGATGGAGCAACTGCACTTTATGCACCTTCGCGTACGAAATTTGGTGCTCAGTTTATGCAAATGCTAAAGGTTGGAGGCTTCGTTGCAAAGGAATTTGTAACAGGCTATGTCAAGCACGCTAACGCACCGACCTGTACACATTTAGGCTGTAAAACAAAATGGAATAATGCAGATGAAACATGGGATTGTCCTTGTCATGGCTCACGCTTTAATGCTCAAGGGGAAGTCCTTGAAGGCCCTGCTGTCTTTCCACTTAAGCTAGAATAGCAAAAAGGGGTGTCTCAAATGACTTTTGAGACACCCCTTTTCTGTATCGATAGCGTAGCGGCAGATACATAGTTGGGCTAAAACCGCTTGTTTTTCAGAGAATATTACTATCTAAATTTCTTATTTTTGACTTATTGGACAACCTTTTTTTATTATTTCAATGCGTCCGTTAATACTGGTACAATTTGTTTTTTACGTGATACAACACCTGGTAATACCACGCGATTGTTCACAAGTTCTGCGCCAAAACCTTGGGCAGCAGCTTGTGCCACTTGCCCAATAGCTACCGCTGTGGAATCATTGTTTAAAATATCCGTTACAACAAAGAAGAATAAATCTAAACCATTTTCAGCAACATTCTTATTTAATAAAATCTCTAACTCTTCTTGACGTCCCAGTACATCATCAATATCGACAGCATTTACTTGCGCAACTACTGATTTATATTCCCCAAATTGGAACTCTTTTGCGTCTAGAGATAAAAGATCTTCTAATGATTTATCTGAAAGGTCTGCGCCAGCTTTAAGCATTGCTAAACCATATTCTGCTACATTAACACCTGCAATTTTAGCTAGCTCTTCACCCGCTTTCACGTCCTGCTCAGTGCACGTAGGTGATTTGAATAATAATGTATCTGAAACGATGGCAGAAAGCATTAAACCTGCAATATTCGCTGGTACCCCTACACCGTTTTCTTTAAAGATTTTATTTAAGATAGTTGCTGTACAACCAACGGGCTCTGCACGGTAATATAATGGATCTGCTGTTTGGAAGTTTGCAATACGATGGTGATCAATTACTTCGGTAATTTGTACTTCTTCAATACCATCAGCTGATTGTTGGAATTCGTTGTGGTCTACAAGAATTACCTTTTCAGTTTCTCCTACTACTGATGTGATTAATCGAGGTGCTGCAAAATCGAATTTATCTAATGCAAACTTTGTTTCGTTGTTCAACTCACCTAGACGTACTGCTTCAGCATTCTCACCAATTTGTTGTTTTAAATAGGCATATACAATAGCAGATGTAATGGTATCTGTATCTGGATTTTTATGTCCAAAAACTAAAACTTTACTCATTGAAATGATTCCTCCTAAATGGCTATTACAATTTTATTTTTATTCTATCATACCTTTTGACATAAAATTATATAAAGTAAAACTTTAATAGGGTTTTTCAATATGTATACTAGCTCATCTTGGTGCCTTATTGAGAGACATAAACTCTAGTATTTCTCCCTTTCAAATATTTTATCTATTTTTTACCATCCATCATTTTACATTTAATATAGAAAACAGGTTTTTACTTAAAATTTATTCAAACAAATAGATATATAGTTGCGTTTTGTTATTCAAGAAACCATAATTTTATGCTATTATCATGTAGTCTATATGTTAGGAAATACAGGAAATGGGGATTACGATGACGAAGAAGATGGAAAAAAAGTATATTCCTTTAGCAAGCTATTTTGAAGTAGCTTCGCAACAAGACATAACTTTATCGTTTAACGCACTAGAAAACATTATGGGGCAATCCTTACCCAATGCGGCTTATTTGAATAAGAGCTGGTGGAAAAAAACAAAGCCTCCCCTCTCTCATTATTTATCATGGACAAATGCAGGATACTATGTCATTGATGTCAAACTTGGAACAAGTGTCACTTTCTCTCGCAATCAAGTGAAGGCCTCATCAAGCGATATTTCTGAAAATAATGAAAATCCTTCCGCTTACATAATCCGAGCGATTGAAGCACCGGATGCTAGAGCATTTATTCTTTTACAAGAAGAAATCTTTCAGCAAACCGACTTTATGTATAATGAGCAAAATGAGTTAGATTTAACTGTACAGCAGCTTCGTAAAAATTTAGCCTATTGGAAACAATTAAAAAACCGCACAATTTTGTTGTGCGTTTTAAATGGTCTATTTGCTGGTTATGCCGTTATTCATGGTAGTAAGCATTCTAAAGCCAAACATGTGGCTTCTGTTCGTCTCGCAGTCAAGGAAGAGCATCAGCAAAAAGGCATTGGCTCTTCACTGATGAAAGCAGTCGAAAACTGGTCCATACAGCGAGATATTTCACGCTTAGAATTATCTGTTATGGAACATAATGACGTTGCTATCAATCTGTTTAAGAAGTTAGATTTTCAACATGAAGGCACTCGCCAAAACGCCATTAAACTAAATAACTCTTTTTTCAATGAGTATATTATGAGTAAAATTATATAACCTATTTTTCACAAGCCTCCAAAGGTGCTTATCTACTAGAGGAGGCTTGCCCAATTATCTTACCTGTCGTTTAAAGAACGAATGCTCGAAAATAGTTTTACGCTGCTCATAGATTATCCATAGAAAAAGGTATCGCTTCTTAATCTATGCGATGTATGCTATCAAAACAACACTTGCTTTTCTCTTGCTGCATCTAAGAATAATAAATTATTCTCCACTTGCTCATATGAATGCTGGTATTGATCGTATTGTGCTTTATCGTGACTGACCATTTCTTCTATCAATGCATGCATAAACGAAAACAGCACTGGCACAATATCGAGTGAAGATTGGTTCTTCATGCCAAGTGCAAATAATGCATTTGCATATTCTCTTATTGGTGACAAGGCTGATCCTGTAATCGCAATAACTCTTACCTTTTTCATCTTCGCAATTTCTACGATTGTTTTTACATCGTTTGTATGCTTATCACACGCAAAGACGATTAACGTCGTGCGTTCACCAATACTATTAATTTGTTGCACAATATCTTCGGAATCTGTGCGCAATTGCTTAACGTTTGGTCGTAAGGTTTTCAACGTATATGATAACCAGTTTGCAATCGAAGCCGATTGACGAGCACCCAGTATATAAATGGTATCAGCTTCATGCATCCATTTTGAGCTTTTCTGAAGCATGTTATCGTTAATAAGATGAATAGTATCTTGAATATTTTGTATATCACGCTGCATGACCTTACTAAAGCTAGTGTTCTTCTGCTTAGTGGATGTATATGTAGCTTGAAGATGCGCTCCATCATTTTGAGACATTAAATAACTTCTGATTTCCTCTTGAAGCTCAACATAACCTGACAAATCCATGGCATAACAAAAACGTATAACTGTCGATTCACTAACATTAGCCTGTCTTCCAACTTCAGCCGCACCATTAGCAATAACAACTGTCGGATTATCCGTTACAAACTGTGCAACTTTTCGTTGCCCCTTGGACAGTCTTATAAATTTCCTCTTTATATTTTCATTTATACTCATTCCTAACAACCTTTCTTTCAAAGAAATTATCACGAATGGAGATTGTTTTCTATGGACTCTAAATTCGATTAAAAATACAGTATCACGATTACAATTTGAATACAATGACTTTTCAGAAAAATCTTTAATGCTTTAAATCGCTAATATAGTAGTTCGTAATAAACTGACATAGATTCGTACTATTTTCTTTACTCACATTATAAAATCGAAAACATCAATGGAGAGCAGTCAATGATTTGAATAGAATGTTGTTTCAACTTTCCTGTTTGACTCAGTAATACCTGTGAATCACGCCATTCTGGTTCAACTACCAATCAATAAACTAATTATGAATAAAAAAATGCCTTGAATCCTTAGTGAATTCAAGACACTTTTATTCTTTTATTATTGTAATTCTGTTTGTTTTGTTTCAGTACCTAACAAGATTACTCCGATGACACCGATAATAATCGCTCCACAGAAAATAGCAAAGATAAAGCCAATATCATAACCCGCAGTTAACATAGAGCCGACTAATAAGGGACCAAAAATACCACCAATGCGTCCTACTGCTGCAGCCATACCTGCACCTGTACCACGAATAATTGCTGGGTACTGCTCTGGTGTGTAAGCATAAAGTGCACCCCATGCTCCTAAATTAAAGAAAGATAAAAACATGCCTGACGTCAAAAGCATTGCCATCGTTTCAGCATTACCGAAAATGAAAGCACTTACAGCTGTGCCAATTAAATAGGAAACAAGTACAAACTTCCGACCAAATTTTTCTATAAACCACGCTGCTGTAAAATAGCCCGGCAATTGAGCTACTGTCATAATGAGAACATATTTAAAGCTTGTGATCATGTCAAAGCCTTTACCAACCATTACGCTAGGTAGCCATAAGAACATTCCATAATATGAAAATACAACCGTAAACCATAACAGCCAAAGCATCAATGTAGAGCGTGCATATTTTTTTGACCAGACCTCACGAATGTTTTGAAGAATGCTACGTTTTTTAGACTCAACCTTCACTGTAAACTGTGGTGAATCTGGTAAATGCCACCGAAGATAAATTGCATATAGTGCGGGTATTGCTGTTAACAGTAATGCTATACGCCAGCCCCATGTAGGAATGACAAAATAAGAAATGAGGGCAGCGATTAACCAACCCGCAGCCCAAAAACTTTCGAGCAAGACAACCACTCTGCCACGTTCTTTCGCTTCAACACTCTCTGACACAAGTGTTGATGCAACTGGTAATTCTCCACCAAGCCCCATACCTACTAAAAAGCGTAGTGCCATAAAAGCGACTAGTGTTGATGTAAACGCAGATAAACCACTTGCAATTGAAAATAACACAAGCGTCCACATAAATATTTGCTTGCGCCCTACTTTATCGGCAAAAACACCGAAAACGAGTGCACCAACAGCCATCCCTATCGAGTTTATGCTACCAATCCAACCCATTTGACTCGAATTTAAACCCCAATCAACAGCTAAGGCTGCTATAACGAATGATAAAATCCCGACGTCCATGGCATCGAAAAGCCAACCTACTCCTGCTACGCCCAAAAGCTTATTTCGAGAAATGGATTGTTGTGACTTATTAGTTGTACCAGTATTTGTTGTCATCTTAACCACCTGTCTTTACAATTGACTTTACATTATGAGTTTACTATACAGTTGTTTCAATTAAGTGACAAGTAAAATTCAAATGACCGAATTGTTTCGACAATTTCTTAATTGCTATTGAAAACATAGGGCCATTTGCGTTAAAATGTCTTTTATACAAAAACAAATGTTCTTCCTATAAGAACAAAAGGAGATCGTATCGTTATGTGGAAAGGCCTTATTGAAGAATATAAACAATTTTTACCCGTAACAGAAAATACACCTGCTCTAACTTTAAATGAAGGCAATACGCCTCTTATACATTTAGTCAATCTATCTAAAAAACTTGGTATCGAGCTATTTGGTAAAATTGAAGGTGCAAACCCAACCGGTTCTTTTAAAGACCGTGGTATGGTGTTTGCAGTTGCAAAAGCTATTGAAGACGGCAGCAAATGCGTTATTTGTGCATCTACTGGTAACACTTCAGCTGCTGCTGCTGCTTATGCAACTCGCGCAGGCATCCAATCAATTGTTGTTATCCCAAAAGGAAAAGTTGCACTTGGTAAATTAGCACAAGCAACAATGTACGGAGCAAAAATTATTGAAATCGACGGTAACTTTGACGACGCATTAAATATTGTACGCCAAGTGAGTGAAACAACACCAGTCGCACTAGTAAATTCAGTGAACCCTTACCGTATCGAAGGTCAAAAAACGGCTTCATTTGAAATTGTAGACGCTTTAGGTGCTGCACCAGACTATCTATGCATTCCAGTCGGTAACGCAGGGAATATCACTGCTTACTGGAAAGGCTTCAAAGAATATAACGATGCGAAAGGCTCTGGCTTACCAAAAATGTACGGATTTGAAGCTGAAGGGGCTGCAGCGATTGTTAAAGGTGAGCCTATTGCTAATCCAGAAACAGTAGCAACAGCCATCCGTATTGGTAATCCTGCAAGTTGGAAATATGCTGAAGCAGCACGTGATGAGTCTGGCGGCATTATTGATTCTGTAACAGATGAAGAGATTTTAGCAGCTTACAAACTAATAGCGGGAACTGAAGGAATCTTTGTAGAGCCTGGTTCAGCAGCATCATTAGCGGGTGTCATCAAATCAGTCGAAAGTGGTAAGATTGCACAAGGCGCTAAAGTTGTCACAGTCTTTACTGGTAATGGCTTAAAAGATCCTGATACAGCAATGAACGTATCAACAGTGGATGTTGTATCTCTTAAAAATGATGAAGAGGAAATTCGTAAATACATCGAGGGTGTACTATGAGTAAAAAGTGGCAAATCTCAGTTCCTGGGAGCACAGCCAATCTAGGCCCTGGCTTTGACTCAATCGGACTTGGCTTGTCTCTTTATTTAAAGCTAGATGTTTCTCTACAGGATAGCTGGGAAATCATACACCTCGATGAAAACGGTCCTAGTGAGTTTGAGCTTGAAGAACATTTACTATACGTTATTGCGAAAAAAATCGCTGATCAATACAGTAAACAACTCCCTCCCTGCCGTGTAAAAATGACAAGCGAGCTTCCATTAGCACGTGGCTTAGGAAGTAGTGCTGCAGTCATCGTTGCAGGTATTGAGTTAGCCAACCAGACATGCGAGCTCGGGTTAACAGTGCAAGATAAATTGAATTTATCTTCTCAAATCGAAGGACATCCAGATAATGCAACAGCCTCTGTATTGGGGGGCTTAACTATCTCTTCTATGGATGAAAGCGGCATTGTTGATACTTTCCATGTAAATAATATCGATGCTTCGTTCGTCGTATTTGTACCTGATGTTGAACTAAAAACAAGTGAATCTCGCTCGGTATTACCAGAGCACTTTGAGCGAGCATATGCCGTACATGCATCGGCAAATGCCAATATGCTTGCGGCTTCATTAATGGTACGCGATTTTGAACGTGCGGGTCGTTATATGGAAGCTGATTTATTCCATGAACCTTTCCGTTCAAATTTGATACCTCAATATGCAGAAATCCGTGCAGCGGCTAAAGCAAGTGGTGCATACGGTACAGCATTAAGTGGAGCAGGTCCTACCCTGATTGCCATTATTCCGACGGCTATTGCCGAAGACTTTGTTACAACAATGGCAGTGCAATTTCCAGAACACCATATTATCCTAACAAAAGCCGATGAGTATGGTGTACAAGTAATATGATTTAAAACGTCTACTCCCTAGCGGTAGGCGTTTTTTCTTGAAGGAGGAAATATCTTGAAACCAATTATTTTCTGTGATTTTGATGGCACTATTACAGCAACTGATAATATCGTCTCTCTCATGACTCATTTCGTTCCAGTGGAATCAGAAAAAATTGCTCAAGCGATGATGGCACAGACGATTACCTTTAAAGAAGGTGTCACAGCTATGTTTGAGCTATTGTCCACTACCCAAAAAGATGATGTCATCCAATATTTATTAGACACAGCTGTCATTCGTGAAGGCTTTGATGAATTCGTTCGCTATGCTCATAAGCATGCTATTCCATTTTATGTTGTTAGTGGTGGCGTAGACTTCTTTATTGAGCCAATGTTGGAGCAATTTGGCCCTTTTTCAGGTGTCTATTGTAACACCGCTGACTTTTCAGAGACGCAGATCACACTTGTCTATCCAAACAGTTGTGATGAGGAATGTGCCAAATACGAAACACAAGGCTGTGGCTGCTGTAAGCCAACAGTCATGCGAAAAGTTGCACAGAATGACCATTTTAAAATCGTAATAGGTGATTCTATTTCTGATTTTGAAGCCGCTGAACAAGCTGATTTAGTCCTCGCTCGAGATCATCTAATTGAGCGTTGTGAAGATTTACATATCCCACACAAACCCTTTGAAACCTTCTATGACTGCTTAGAAGCTGTTAAAGAGCTTGTAGAAGCATAAAAAAAGGAATCTAGCTAGAAATGTCTGCTAGATTCCTTTTACTATATCGCTAATTGTCGTTTATGCTAGTAACACTAAACTAACCGCCATAACAGCCATTCCAGCTACTAAGCCATACATCGATAAATGTGTTTCGTCATATCTTTGTGCAGCTGGCAGTAATTCATCTAATGATATAAATACCATTATCCCCGCAACCCCTGCAAAGACAATACCAAACATGACATCTGTTAAAAAAGGCATTAATAGGAAGAATGCCACTAGAGCACCTACAGGCTCTGCCAATCCTGATAAGAAAGATAGCTTAAAAGCTTTTCTACGATTTCCTGTTGCAAAGTAAATCGGCACGGATACCGCAATTCCCTCAGGAATATTATGAATCGCAACAGCTATGGCAATAGCAATTCCAACATTCGGATCATTTATGGCAGACATAAATGTGGCAATCCCCTCTGGGAAATTATGAATGCCAATTGCAAGTGCCGTAAATAGCCCCATCTTCATTAAACGATCCTGATCCACCTGAGGCTTAACCGCATTTACATCCTCTACAAGCTTCACTTCATGAGGATTTGTAGCTTTTGGAATGAACTTATCAATCAACGCAATAAATAGCATACCACCAAAAAATCCGGCAATTGTCATCCAATAACCATTGGTTGTGCCTAACGCATTTGTTAAAGCATCTTTGGCCTTCACAAAAATTTCAACCAATGATACGTAAATCATAACACCTGCTGAAAAACCAAGTGCTAATGATAAAAATTTTGTATTTGTTCTTGACGTAAAAAACGCGATTAAACTACCTACACCTGTTGCAAGTCCGGCAAAAAGAGTTAACCCTAATGCCAATAATACATTACCTTCCATTCCCTTCTTCCTTTTCCCTTTTTGTTATAGTACTCATCTTAACTTAGAAGTTTCCTATGTGCAATTCTTTTTTACTAGGCTAATAATGACCAACAATGCCTATTCTAAATTTCTAGACGAAAAAGCAGCACCCTATTCCTACGAATAAAGTACTGCTTCCTCGATTTTTACTACATATCCCCTTTTTGCATTACTCGCTTACGTCGCTCATACCAGATGACACAAATGATAAACCATGTAAAACCGACGCTCCATCCTGCGATTACATCGGATGCAAAATGTCGAGCTCCTGCCACACGCGACAAACCGATGAGTATTGTTAATACGATTGCCCCAGCCCACAATTGAATTTTACGTACCTTCTTATTGTTCTCCGATAAAATATAAGCCGCAGCAAATAAATATAAGAGGCCTGACATGGAATGTCCTGATGGAAAACTAAAGGAAGTTAATTGATCTTCAATTTCAGGTCGTGGTCGCTGCACCCACTTTTTTAATAATTGATTTAGTACATTTCCTGCTGCGAATGTTAACAATATGAATAGTAAAGCACGGTAATTTTTCATCTTCCAAGCTAAATACACCATTAATATAATCGCCACAGCGACTACAAATATCGGCTCTCCGATATAATGAAAAACTTCTATGAAGCGATTGCCAAATAAAATATCTGCCATTTTAGCATCAAAGTTTTCTATCGATTCACTCTGATAAGTTGCTCGTAAAACAAAAAAGGCAATAAGCGTTAAAACCGCCATTGGATATGCCCATTTTTTCATAATTTCTTTCACCTCTAAGCACATTTTTCACATCATATCATAAATACGTGCCATTAGAGGAGAATAAACACTAGCTCTTCATGAACATTCTATCGTTATAATACAAGTTTGTACTCTTTATGTTGTGCAATGACAATTGTCTCTTCATCCGATTTATTGAAAAAATTTGAAAGAGCTAAAGCAACAATAAATAAGATCAAAATTATAGGTAGTATTTTTTTAAACAAACTAAACACTTCCTTATCATCTAGAGTTTCATTCTCAGAGACGTTTACTTTAATAATACAGGATCAAACAGCCAATCTTTCGGTCCGAAATTTCGATCCTTTTCTCCCTTAACTTCTCGAGAAATATTATTTTTTATAATGAATTCTCTGAACTTTCTACTGAATATTGTTTTTCTGTAAAGATAACTTCCATCATGACTCAACTCAGCTGAAAAGAATATATCTCCCTTTACGTTCGTTATATCATGTCGATTATAAATATCAGGGCCGTTGATAACTCCACTTAACCCACATGGACAAGGCGGTTGCTCTGTCGCAAAATACAGTTTAACTCTTTCTGCGCTACATGATGGAAGCATCTGTCTTGGTATTATTTGATATGCAGGTTGCTTCCCTATTTCAGGTCCTTGATGGATTACCTCTAGAAGATCATATCCTTCAATATTCTCTTGTTTCATTAATGTCACTAATTTCTCTGAAGCTACCCAAAAACCGCTTACATGTACTAGATGACGATCATTTATTTTTGATGTATCAATAACTAAAGGCGATAGTTGCTCTTTCTCCATTAAACCACAATGCTGGCAATATGTACTGATAGAACATAAGGTGCCTCTATCATCCAAAAACATTTCTGGTGAGTTTCCCGTAGAATTTAACGTAAATAGTGACGCTTGCTCATATTCGCTTTCTGAAAAGTCGAAGTAAAATCGTTCACCAATTGAAACAATGCCTAATTCATGTTCTAAGGATTTATATAGAGCTGCTACCTGTTCATACGTCACATCTTCATTTAATGTGAAAATTGGATTAAAGGAAGCTTTTAAATTTCTTTTTCTTATTTCAGGCGCACCTATAAAAATACCATAGCGATTATAAACTTTAATGACCTGATCTTGACTAGATTCATCTATAGAAAATAAATTTTCAAGTTCTACTTTCAAAATATACGCCTACCTTTATATAAAGTTTTATCGTGAAGTATATTGTCTAGCTAGTGACATTTATTAGAAAATCTAACATCGTCTACTTTATTGATAGATAGCCAGGCAGCTTATTTTAAACGAAAATCATATCTTGTCTTATTACCCACTACAGCATATTTACTTAACCACGATTATACTAAGCGTAACAGCACTTACACCGATATTTCAATGTCGGGTTTACGCCAATTTTTTGGCGGACATTAGAGGTATTTTTGGCGTGAATTGGCGGACTCAAGAAAAACACCGCCACTTTTTGGCGGTGTTTTTTGAAATGTATAGGTCTTTAAGAATATAAATATGTTTTATTTATCCAAAGTAAATAAAAGTAATTTATTTGGAATCAAACTGGAATTTTCTTTACTAGGAATATATACCATTTTTAAAGGATTATAGCACATTAGAAAACTACAGTAAATTCATTTTTTCTGCAAGATCCACAGCTTCCGTGCGAGAATCTACATTTAGTAAAGTAAACAACTGTGTTAAATATCTCTCCGTTGTTCGTTGCGGAATATTTAATTCAATGGCAATAGCTCGATTCGTATGGCCCTGTGCAATGAGTCTTAATATCTTCTTTTCTTTTTCATTTAAATGAATATCAAGCTTTGCATCCTGTAATTTAAATCGATTATCTAGAAAATCCAAGAAATTTTTAGGTAAAACAATTTCACCATTCGCTATTGCTCTTACTGTCCGTAAAATCTGCTCTTTCGAGGCCGTTTTAGCTAATATGCCCTCAATTTTCCTTTCTAAAATAAGTGGATAATAATCAGTAATATCATCACCTGTATAAAGGATAATAGAAGCATCTGTTTGTATCGCTTTAAGATTTCGAGCTAAGTTAATGCCATTTTCTAAAGGCATATTTATATCAATTAAATAAATATCATACGGCTTGTTCTTAATTCTCTGTATTACAGAAGTTGCATCACTTTCAGTATCAACTAAAATATCTTCATTTTCTTTAAATAAATTCTTAGTTCCCTCTAACACAATAGGGTGATCATCCACTATGAGCATCTTAATCAAGTGTGTCACTTCCTTCTTTTACTATAATTCTAATAGACATCCCTTCATTAACTCGTGTATTGATGTAAAAGTGTCCATCAAAGGCCTTTACTCGCTCTTGCATGCCTCGAATCCCCATTGAAGTTGCAACAATAATATCATCAACATTACAGCCGACACCATCATCCTTATAGAGGATCTCAAATCCATCGTCCATTTCCTTGAGATAAACCTCAACTGTTGTTGCATAAGAATGTTTCAAAGCATTGTTAAGTAATTCTTGAAACAATCGATAAATCATTAAATTCAAGCGCTCGTCCTCTAAATAAAGACGATCAATTGTATAAATTAACACAAAACTAGCTCTTTCGGTCACTTTCCGAATTAGCTTTTCTAATGCAGCGTTTAGCCCTAATGTGTCCAATAATGGGGGCTTCAGATTTTCACAATAGGCTCTTAAATCGTGTAAAGATGCAACCATTTGCTTATGAATATTCTCCAGTTTTTGTTGAATATCTGCAGTGTCTTTTGCATTCACTAGGACATCAACTTCTCGAGCAATATGAAGTTGCTCTTGTAAGTTAGTGTCATGTAATTCTTGAGCTAATTGATATTTCTCCTCTTCAAACCTTAACCATAGTAGCTTATTTAACCAAGGTAATTGACTATCATCCGCTTGCTTCATATGCTTTAGTTCCTCTAACAGTTCTTCCACCATCTTTGTATTTTCAATAAAATTATTTACATATAACAGGAGCAGTTCCAGCCATAAAAGCTCTTCATCTTTTAAGTGGATTGAATTGTTATGTCCCAATACTAAGGCTCTTTTGTAATGAGAATCTTGATGGAGGAAAGCTAGATAGACCTTGTCAATTTTCCGTATTTCTCCTAATTTTATATCTTCCATTAACTCAGGATTAATCGGAACCTTTCCCTCAACCATTGAAGTAAATTGATTTGTGCCATAGTCATAGGTTAATACAAATACATGCTCAAGCTCAAGGTGCAGTGAAACCTCCTGAGCAAACTTCTCTAGTAACTCGTTCATTTTAATTGTTTTACCAATCCTATCGACAGCAGTATATAGCTGATGTATATAATCCCCTTTTGTTGAAAATAGGATTTTCCGTTTGCGATAATCGACCTTTTCTTTTATGTAAAAAAGTATAACTAACGATGAAAATGTAAAGAAGGACACGCCTGACAAGACAGTCTTTGTTAGATAATTTCCTGCAATCCAATACAACCCAACAGTAAACCACACCGTAAATATTAAAGAAAATATTACATAATAGCGCAATCTCGTAATATGATATTCGATATCAAATAGTCGTTCCGCTAATTGTGTAAAGATAAAGCTAAATGGAATTAGTAATAAAAATAATGAACTAATTTCTGCCTTAAGTATATGTGTATGGAATAAAATTTCAGGGAGTGCATATAAAAAAAGAAATGGCAGAAACGGTATCAATATACTACTTAATAATATTTTCAACTGAGGTGAGCTGTATTTGAAATAGCTAAACAATAAAATACTAAGTATAATGATTAGAAGAATTAAGAAAAGAGCTAATACTACATTAGAAAGTGCATTATTATAAGCAGGATAAATAGTGCCCATACAGCCCAGTATTAAAGCCATCATAGGGAATATATAAAAGAATTTGATATGGTTTGTAAACACCCAATTTATCTTTACAAATGAAAAATAATTTCTTAAAAAATGCAATAATAGGACTAAACATAACAGCATACTACTACGATTTACTATAATCCCAACACCATTTAATCTACCAGAGACACCACTACTTACATAAGCTAATGAAACAGTAAGCATGAAAAGAATAAGCAAGTTAGTAAGCAATGTATTTTTTTGTTTAAAATGTAGAAAGACAGTAACGAATAGAGTTAATAAAAAATAACAAGCTGGAATTATTAATATATAGTAAAATTGCTGAGGAATATCTAAATGTTTAATATGTATATCTATTATTTCTCCATCTGGTTTCTTTATTGTTAAAGAATTAGCAGATAATATTACTGATTTATATTTCACCTGTTTTTGATTATCAATTGGCATATTATCTATAGTTAAAACAACATCACCTGCAGATATATTTTGCCCTTCTGCCCAGCCTTTATAATAAGGTTTGGTTACTACCCACTTGCCATTCTCTTTTTCTACCTCAATATCTAAAAAAGGCGCGCTATAATTTACATAATTCAGATAAAGACCAATTACTAAATAAAGCATTATAGCGGGCCAGAATATCTTACTATTCAATGTTTTTAATTCCAAATATCACTTTCTAAATCAATCTCACCACTAAACGCATCTAAAATTGCTTTTTTTTCTATAAACGACATTCCAATTAATGAGGCTTTTTGGTCCTTTAATAATGTAACTAGTACTGATTTTGGTTCAAGATACTGAATTACTTTAATCATACAAATCACTCCTCATCTCATTAGTTTTAATACGTACTCTTTACCTAAATCGTTTATAGCAACATTTTTCAGATTATGCAACGCCTTGAACTTGTAGACATTTTTTATAGTAATCGTATAACGTATTGCGCCGCCATTTGTCAATTCATTTTTTGTGGCATTATTATCCAAAAATGAAACTATATCATTATTATAATAGTTTACTACTGATTTTGAAACATCATTTTTCTGAGACATAAGATAAATAATAGGCAATGAGTATCTTTTATTTAGTAGATCATTTTTGGGTCCCCAAGTTTTTAAACCTTGAATATCGTTTTTTATTTGCTGGATAACACCTATGCATTTACCATATTCCTCCATTTCAGAAGATACTCTTCCTTTTGCAAGCGCTTCCCCAATTAAGCAACTCATTGCTGTTAATGATCCAGACTTCAGTTCAATCATTTGTAAGTAGGACTGTTCGTCCCGGCAGTTATTAAGTAAATCTAATTGCTGGCCGTTGATACTTCGTAATGCATACTCTTCTAACAGTTGTATAGCCACACTTTTGTGTTCAAAGGATGTCTCCTGTATTGTTCTAGATGCCATAACGAGCATAGTTAAAGCTGCATTTAAAGATAGTTCAGGTGTTTTGCTCCAACTATAGTCCGAATCCTTATCCTGCAAGTCGTCAATAATATCAAAGGACAAAATTAAAAGTTCAATAGCTGTAGCAACTTTATAAATATCTTCATTAAAACAATCTGTATATGCTTCATAATGCCAAAAGCATAGTTTACCAAATGAATAACCTACTAATGTCTTTTCTTCTTTAAAACTTTTAAGCATAGTCTTTAATTCAACACCAAGCAATGCCTCGTTTTCAATAACCATGTCCAATGATTCATTAATCCGTTCATCCAGCTCCCTCAATAGTCCTCTACCCCCTTAATTATATTAATAAATATTATATAGATTAATGGGAAATAATACTATGAATCGCAATGTAAAAGAAATGGTAGTACATAGATACCGCCAAATAATGGCGGTATTCAAGAAGTTCACGCCAATTTCTGCAAACAAATAGTAAAAAAAGTGGCGGTATTGAATTACTACCGCCACTTTTTGGCGTAAACTCCCCGTTGAAATGGCGTCCTTATTGATGTTACGCTTAAACTAGGTTAAAGATACATAGGCTAGTAATGAAAACTACTGAGAAACATATAAGGAAATTCTCCAATATTGGGAGTGGTTGATATGAAAAATGGAATAAACGAAACTGTTTTAATAATTGCCGCTACTTTTTCATGCACTATATCTGTCTCGGCAGAAGAAATTACAATTAAAAAACCGACGAGTGAACAACAATATGTTGAGCAAATTATTATTCAAACGGAATTACAAGCTTATAAAGAAACATTAACTGAGTATAAAAATAAATCTACATTTTCAAATTTTATTAGTGATATTCCTGGATTTGATAATTCGTTTCAGCAAAAGCTAGACAATACTATTGATCAATACGGGATTAGAAGAGTAGCTGAAGACAGTCTTTCAATTATGCCCTTAGTAACACCATTTACCTCTGGATTAAATATAAGTAAACCTAGCATCTATACAGCAGCAAAGTTTAGTATTATCAATGCAAGAGGGGTATTAAATAGGGACACCACTAATCACAATTGTTCTAGTACTTCCTCTATAGGTAATACCGTTAAAATAGGGGGAAACGTTGACTTACCTTTTTACTACAAAGACTCGAAGGCAGAAATTGCTATTCCTTCTGCAGATATTGGTGAAAATAATATTTATTGTGAACAAACACGATCTAGTTCGAAATTTACTGGCGTTTCAATAAGTGAAAGCGGTATCTCATTTAATATTGCCTCAGCATTTAACACATGGAATAAGGCATCCATTAAACATTAACATATCGGAATTAACTGTTTAGCATGACCACTTATGAAATCCCCTTAAACTACTCATACATTGGGGTAAGGCACAAAAAACTAAACTGTTTTTTTGTACTTGCCCCCCCTACTAAAATACCCGCAAGAATAGAAACACGTCTGCCGCATAGAACAAATACCAAATACCTATTGAATAAAGATCATTTTTAACAGGACAATCGGATCAATACTTAGTCGCCCAACTTTACGTACACGAGTTGATTGGAGCGCAGGCGGCGACTTCTGCGGAAATGGCATGAGGAGACTGAAGCCATGCACGCGAAAAGCGTCCACCGTAGCGCAAATCAACGGGTTCATAAAGATACTTCTATTTTAAAAGAAAAAAGACTGTGACAAACTCAATTTTTGAGTTTGTCACAGTCTAAAGAGGTGCCTCAAAAGATTTGAGACACCTCTAGTTTATTAAGCTTTTACATAATATACTTCTTGTCCGCTTTCAATGATGTATTCGGGCTTTGGCTTACCGGCATTTGCTTTATGACCCGCAACATGCTCAGGGCTCTTCTCCCAATTTTTCCATGCTTCTTCTGATTCCCATCGAACCACAATAAGCACTTCCTCATCACCACGACGTACTTTCTTAACTAATACTTGCTTATCAATAAACCCTGGTTGTTGTTCTAGCAATGATGGACCATCTTTTTTAGTACCAAAACGCTCAACAACTTTGTCCGAATTCCCTTCCGTAACGACCATACGTTTAATTTGTACAAACATATTAGTTAAAAGCCTTTAAAACATCGTCAGCTTTTGCAGTTTCAGAAGTGATACCGCCACCTGATAGGTACCAGTATTGTGGATCTAGATAGAAAATTTTACCGTTTTTCGCTGCATTAGTAGCCCCAACGATTTCATTTTCAATTGCCGCTTTCGTGCCAGATTCGCCTTCAGGATTTACTGCAGCATCACGGTCAACTACGAATAATACATCTGGGTTTGTATCGCGCACATATTCGAATGATGCGTTTGCACCATGTGTAGATACTTCAATTTTCTCATCAGCAGGTTTTACACCAAATACATCGTGAATCACACCGAAACGTGAACCAGGACCATATGCAGATAATGAACCTTCAGAACCTAAAACGATTAATGCTTTTTCTTCAGCAGTTGCAGTTTTAGCTTTGATTTCTTCTACTTTCGCTTCATATGCAGCAAATGCATCTGCAGCTTCTTGTTCTTTACCAAAGATTTTACCAGCTAATTCAGTATTTGTTTTGAAAGAGTTTACGAAATCAGCGTTCTCCACACCAATGTATACAGTTGGAGCGATTTTAGATAATTCTTCGTAAGCAGATGCTTGACGACCAGAGATGAAAATAATATCTGGATTCATAGAAGATAATGCTTCAAAATCAGGCTCTTTTAAAGAACCAACATTTACATAAGTTGTGTCTGTGTATTTACTTAAATATTCAGGAACTGATTTTTGTGCAACACCTGCAACTTCAACACCTAAAGCGTCTAAAGTATCAAGGAAACCATAGTCAAAAACAACAACGTTCTCTGGTTTTTTTTCTAAAGTAACGTCAGCAAAAGTGCTTTCATCAACTGTGCTACCTGGGATTGTAAGTGGGTACGCAGTTGCTTCGTCCTTTTGTTCCTCTGCAGGCTTGTTATCAGTTGTTGAACCTTTATCTTCTTCTTTTGCTTCATCTTTTGAACCACACGCAGCTAATACTAATAGCATCATAGCCATTAATACTGTAAGTAACTTCCAATTCTTCATAGTGAAATTGCTCCTTTATTTGTTTTATATTTTTCAGATGACTTTAATCATCTTTGTTCCTAAGAGTTAAAATACACGCAAATACGGCAACCGTTCTGTTCTTGAACAGGGATATCCATATCATAGATTTCCTTAAGCGCATCCGAAGTAATGATGTCATGCGTTGGACCGTCTTTAACAACTCGTCCATCTTTTAATGCTACGATATGGTCAGAGTACACCGATGCAAAGTTAATATCGTGTAATACAATGACAACCGTTTTTCCTAACTCGTCCACCAATTTGCGCAGGATTTTCATGATTTGCACCGAGTGCTTCATGTCCAAGTTGTTCAGTGGCTCATCGAGTAAGATATAGTCTGTGTCTTGTGCAATCACCATTGCGATAAAGGCACGTTGACGCTGACCCCCTGATAATTCATCCAAATAATTATGTTGGAGATCATCCAAATTCATATATTGAAGCGCCTCTTCTACTTTTATCTCATCCTCTGGTTTTAAATTTCCTTTTGAATAGGGGAAACGGCCAAAGGATACAAGCTCACGAATTGTTAGACGTACATTCATATAGTTCGACTGCTTTAAAATCGATACGCGCTTTGCAAAGTCATCTGATTTCCAACGACGTACATCCGATTTATCGAGTAATACTTCTCCAGTGTCTGCATTAAGTAAACGGCTTACCATTGAAAGCAGTGTTGATTTACCAGCACCATTCGGTCCAATAAAGGACGTAATTTTTCCTGTTGCTACTTCGACACTGACATCTTGAATGACCGGTTTTTTTCCAAAATACTTAGAAATTTCTTTAACTTGGATCATCCTGCTGACCTACTTTCCTTTAGTAATAGGTAGATGAAATATACGCCACCTATAAAGTTTATAATAACGCTAAGTGTTGTATCGAAATTAAAAATACGTTCGACCACCCACTGCCCACCGACTAAAGCAACAATACTCATTATACAAGAGCCTGCAATTAATACAGAATGCTTGTATGTCTTGAAAAACTGATATGACAAATTCGCCACGATTAAGCCGAAGAACGTAATTGGCCCAACAAGTGCAGTAGAAACGGCAATTAATACCGAAGATAATATAAGCATGCGCTGTACAAGTTTATCATAGGGTACCCCTAAGTTTATCGCTGTATCTCGACCAAGAGACATAACATCTAATTGACTCATGTGACGCCAGCCAAAAATAAAGGTAATCACAATAACAAGCCCTGCTAGCCATACTAAATCCGAATTGACATTGTTAAAGCTTGCAAACATTTTACTTTGTAAACTCAAAAACTCATTCGGATCAATTAATACTTGGAAGAACGTTGTGACGCTACCTAAAAACGTTCCGACAATCATGCCGACAAGCAGCAAGAAGTAAATTGGACGTTTTCCTTCTTTAAACAATACGCGATAGAAAATTAACGCAAAAACAATCATTGCTGAAACAGCTAGTAAGAAATTATATTGTGCATTAATAACGAACACCGACATCGAGCCAAAGAAGTAGTAAATAATTGTTTGAACCAACATATATAAAGCATCGAGACCCATTACACTTGGCGTTAAAATACGATTATGTGTAATCGTTTGGAAAACAACTGTAGAATAAGCAATTGCTATCCCTGTTAACGTCATTGCCACCACTTTAATTATGCGGCGTGGGAACGCGTAATGATAGTTACCATTTAGTTCATAAAATACATAAAGCAACACAAAGACTATAGCCAGTCCTACTAAAATTAACAGCTTCTTACTATTACGCATACGCTTTCCCCCTAAACAACATAAATAGGAAGATTGCACTTCCGATAACACCAACTGTCATGCTAATCGGAATTTCATATGGGAAAATTAATATCCTGCCTAAAATATCACAGAATAATAGGAATGACATACCTAGCAAGGCTGTATGGGGTAATGTCTTCGCTAAATTATCCCCTTTGAACAGCGAAATAATATTCGGAATGATTAAACCAAGGAATGGAATCACACCTACTGTCAACACCACTGTCGTTGAGATAAGTGCTACTAACACTAAACCTAAATTCAAAACGAACTTATAGGAAAGACCAAGGTTTTTAGCAAAATCCTCGCCCATCCCTGCTACAGTGAAGCGGTTTGCATAAATGTAAGCTAAAATCAGCACAGGTACACTTATGTATAAAAGCTCATAACGGCCTTTCATCATTAATGAAAAATCTCCTTGTAACCATGCAGAAATGTTTTGGATAATATCCGCCTTATACGCAAAGAATGTCGTAATAGATGAAAGAATATTTCCGAACATTAAGCCAATAAGCGGTATAAATATCGCATCTTTAAACTTGATTCGATTTAATATTTGCATAAACAATAACGTGCCGGCTAAAGCAAATATGAAAGCGAAAGAAATTTTTTGGAAGTACGTGACATTCGTGAAAAACATCATCGAAATTAGTATACCTAACTTCGTTGCATCTAACGTTCCTGCTGTCGTTGGCGACACGAACTTATTCCTACTTAAGCTTTGCATAATTAAACCAGCAATACTCATACCTGCACCTGCAAGCAAAATTGCAACAAGTCTTGGTATACGACTAATTAAAAATAGTCTCGTTTCTTCTGATTGGAAGTCTAATAAGTCACTCGGCTTAATATTCACTACACCGATAAACAGCGACACAATAGACAACACAATAGTTGCTGTTAAAAGATATCTAATTTTCATTGTAATCCCCGGTAGATTCATTTTTATTCGCAAACCATTTTCTAGTGAAAATGATTATCACTACTCACGATTCTCATTATAAGCGTGTTTGGAATATCAGTCAACCTTCAAATGAGAATTATTCTCGCTTTATTTAATATTCTCTAATAAACTAGTATAAATGATGATATATCGACATTTTTGACTTTTCCAAAGACAAAAATAATTCAATAATTCATCTATTTTTCATCCAAATAAAAAAGGTAATTGAGAATAAAGCAGTATGCTTTTCTCAATCACCTTTTTATTCAAGCAAATCGACGAATCCCTCTTAACCATGCAAGTACAATAGACACGACTAAAATAAAACCTAGATAACCCATCACAGCATATAATTTCGATACGAGTGTGGTGAAACCTGCAAGGCTTGCTAAAAAGCCTAAAGCACCTATGAAGATGACGGCAACCTTAAAGCTAGGCTTTGTTGGCTTAAAGAAACGTACCATGAACGAGTAGAACATCCCAACCGCCGTATTATAGATCATGCCCAGTAACGATAATGACATTAATAGACCAATTATCGGATGTATTTCATTCGCTAAGGCGAGCATCGGGATATCTACTCCACCTATGATATTCATCTTTGCAAGTAATGAGAGATTTATGAGAAAGATTAATGCACCTAACAGCATTCCCCCGATAATGCCTCCCATTCCTGCAACTCGCTCATTTCGTATAGATCCACACATCACGGTAAGAAGTGAGAAACATACGCCAATGTTGAAAGACATATACAGTAAAGCTGTGACCCACCAGCTTTTAGATTCTACTCGTAATTGTTGTTCAGCAATCACAACTTGTTCTGCAAAGGATAATTCCATCGTTGCTAATGAATACACAGCTATCACTGTTACAACGGCTAACAAATAGGGTGTAGCAATAGCAATAATGTTAATGATACTTTTAACATTCATCATCACTGTGACAATGGTTAAGGCAATCATAAAAATACTCCCCATCCACACTGGCAGACCAAACATTTGTTCAAATGTAGCACCCGCTCCAGCAAACATAATTACAGCCACACCAAATAAGAAGAGTGACAGTAAATAATCCATCACAAAACCAACCGTATTACCTGAAATTAAATAAATCAAATCCTTATGTGATGTTGTCCGCAATCTTGAGCTAATTTGCGCAATACACATTCCTACAAAGGCAAATCCTAATGTGGCAATAAGTGCTCCGAAAATCCCCTTATAGCCATAACTCGTAAAGTACTGCACGATTTCCTGCCCTGATGCAAACCCCGCACCGACGATAATTCCTACATAGGCACCACCGATTTGCAAACTTTTTTTCAATCAATTCTCTCCCCGTTTATTTATCCCGTGCCAGCTGGTACTACGACTCCCACCAATGAAAGTTCCTATTTATAACTTTTCTTACTGATTGTCAACTTTTCAATGACGTCCATATTAGGCATATATCCAATACCTATACACTGTGGTACACGAATATAGCCATTTTCTACAACCACTTCAGGTGTAATAATATCCTCGTCCCAATAATGGCTTGAACCTGCTGTATCTCCAGGTAATACAAAATTAGCGAGTGACGTTAAGGCAATATTATGCGCTCGTCCGATTCCAGCCTCTAACATACCGCCACACCACACAGGAATACCTTTTTCTTGACACAAGTCATGAATTCTCTTGGCTTCAGTTAAGCCACCTACCCGTCCAATTTTAATATTTATGACACCACAGCTTCCAAGTTCAATTGCCTTCCGAACATCCTCCAAAGACGTAATACTTTCATCTAGACAAATGGGTGTTGTCAACTGCTTTTGTAACGTAGCATGATCTATGATATCGTCAGCTGCAAGTGGCTGCTCAATCATTAATAAATTGTAGGCATCCAGTTGCCGTAACACGTCAATGTCATTTAAGGTATAGGCAGAATTGGCGTCAGCCATTAATGGTAAGTCTGGAAATTCAGTACGAATAGCACGAATCACTTCAACATCATAGCCTGGTTTGATTTTCACTTTTACACGTTTATAACCCATTTCTACATAGACTTTTAACAAATCGATTAATTTTTGGGTAGAGGATTGAATGCCAACACTTATGCCTACCTCAATCATTTCCTTACGACCACCTAATGCGTGAGCAAGTGACTGCTTCGTTTGTTGTGCATATATATCCCAAACCGCTCCTTCAATCGAGGCCTTTGCCATACAATTACGCCGAATAGGGGCGAACATCGCACTGATCTCATCTGGATGCACAATATCTTTATGTAGCAAGGTTGGCATTAAAAAGTCCTCTAGCATATGCCATGTCGTCTTTAATGTCTCCTCTGTATACCACGGCGCCACAAAGGCTACCGCTTCTCCCCAGCCTATCGTGCCTGATAGATCCTTCACTTCTAAAAGCAATAATTCTTTGTCATGAATCGTGCCAAAACTTGTTTTAAATGGGGACTTCATGGCTATTTTCAAATGTCTAATTGTAACTTCTTCTATTCTCACAAAAATTCACTCCTTATCCTTAATTATAAAGCTAATAAAGAGCGTCTGACTAATAGATAGAAGTTCACATATTCCTTGTGTTTCTTCACTCGAACGATGGCATACTCCTGTTCAAATAAGGTCGTTAAAATTGTACGAACCTTATAACGCCAGTCTTCCGCAAGCTTCGGACTCTCTACTTTCATTTTTTGCAAATATTGTGGTATTGCTAATAAGTAAGCCTCCCTAATAAATACTTGATCACGCTGAAATTCACCATCTTTATCAAGTACTGGCAAACCATCCACCGTCATTGACCACGAAACAATTTCTTCTGCACTTTCTGCAAATTCGTCTAAGCAATCGTCTACATGTTTGCGTTCAATCCACCACTCAACAGCAAGCCGGTCTGAAGGTAGTCCATCATTAAAATCATCTTGTAACGGACCGTAATAATCCGTCTTATATTGATAGCTAACAGCATTTAATTTCAAAAATGATAAATTAGCCATACGTGTTTCTAATGGGTCAAATACCCAACGGACAAGTTGAAACCCATTTTCTTTGGCATATTCTTGTTGAGCATGTTTTAATAATTCCCCTACACCTTGTTCACGATATGTTTTCTCCACGCCAATCATGTGCGAATGAAGATACATTTCCCCCTCTTGATAGCCCACAAAGCAATAATTAAAGCCAATCAGCCGACCTTCTAAATATGCACCAAGTAATAGTCCCCCATTTTGCACAGCAGCAAGCAACTGGTGAGAGGGAATGGCCTGACTTCCCCATATTTCTGCGTTAAGGTGTTGCACCTTAGCAATTTCCACTGGTGTAATCACTTTCTTTATACATACTTTTTCTAACATCATACTGACGCCTCCCCTATATTCTTTGTTTTTAATGCCAGTAATACGGCATTCGTAAGAATTTCAACTCCAGTCACAAGCCTCGCCTGCTTAAATTTCATCTTTGGATGGTGTAGCCCTGGTGTTAAACCACAACCTAAACCTAACATTGTCGTCTTTAAATGTGGTCGTTGAACAGCATAATGGTGAAAATCCTCCCCACCCGGTGTTCGAATAGGCTTTCTTAAATTCGATAAACCTGTCGCTTTTACAATAGCCTGCTCCATAATATATTGGGCGGTTGAATCTACCTCTGCCGCCACAATATTTGCCACTGTACGTAATTCAATCTGAACTTTATGCAAGATTTTTGAAGAATCTACTACACGTTTTACACCTTGAGCGAGTGTATCCATTACATCATTTTGTTGTGCGCGTATATCAATGGTGAAAGATGCTCTACCAGGAATTATATTGCCAGACTCTCCCCCTGCTTGAAACTTCGTCATCTTTATTGACACAGGAATCATAGGGTCAGTATGAATCGTACGTAAATCCTCTATAATTGTTGCCCCTACTTCAATTGCATTGACACCTAGATGGGGTCTTGCCGCATGGGCATCCTCGCCAATTATTTCTCCTTCAAGCAATCTTGAAGCGCCATGGTACAATGCCGCACAATAGGCACCATCCTCTAGTTCATGCACAGGTCTCAAATGAACGCCAAATAAATAGTCTAAATCATCAATTATTCCTTCTTGTAGAATAGCTAATGCACCTGTGCCCTTTTCTTCTGCGGGTTGGAAAATTACACGAATCGTACCATTGAATGTTTGTGGTTGTTCTTTCAACAGTAACAGAGCACCAATGGCCATCGTCATATGTCCATCATGTCCACAGGAGTGATTGGCGCGCAACTCACCATCTACCTCCTGCCACAGTGCATCAATATCGGTACGCAAACCAACTTTCGGTTTTCCTCGACCTACGTCCACATAAAGTCCTGTACAATTTTCAAAGCGCTTTGGTGAATATCCTTCACGCGTTAATAGCTCAAAAATATAATTAGTTGTTTCTACCTCATACCAGCTTTTCTCTGGATGCGCGTGTAAGTACGTGAAAATCTCCATTAATCTAGGCCTCAAGCGATCCAACGCTTCTTTCATACCAAACCACCCCTTTAATTTTCATACTATTAAGACTATTATAACGAAAAAAGTTTCTTTTCTACACAGAAACTTATTGCCTTATTTAGCATTTCAACCTCAAGAAAGACAAAAAAGATGCCAAGAGCAGTCCATCACTAGACTACCCCGACATCCTTATACTAATTAATACCACGCATTGCTTTAGAAATAATTGGTGACAGCAATAATATGATCACACCAATAATAATCGACAAGAAACCTAAAAAGCCAAAGTAGGTGAATTCACTTACAACTTCATATACTTTTACAAGCTGGGCATTGATTGCTTGCGCTGCGGCACTTGTTAAGAACCAAAGTGACATTGTCTGCGCTGCAAAAGCCTGTGGTGCTAACTTCGTTGTAGCTGAAAGACCTACTGGCGATAGCAATAATTCGCCTATTACGACTAAGAAAAATGACAACACTAACCACCAAGGACTCACCAATGCTTGTCCATCTGAAAAGTGCGCTGGAATCATCATAACTAAAAACGACAAACCTGCAAAGAATAATGAATACGAGAACTTACGTGGTGTCGACGGTTGCTTATCGCCCCATTTTAGCCATAGCATTGCAAATAACGGCGCCATGGTAATAACGAATAACGGGTTTAACGATTGGAACCAAGACGATTGAAGTTGGAAACCACCAATGTTTAAACGTGTACGTTCATCTGCATACGTTGCTAAAATAGTTGCGCCTTGTTCTTGTATGGCCCAGAACATTACAGCAGATAAAAACAGTGGAATATAAGCAAGCAGACGAGATTTTTCGTCCTTTGTTGTTTTCTCACTGCGATACATATAGATAAAGAACACCGTTGGAATGATAATACCTAATGCAGTAATGATTAAACTAAAGACATTCATCGTTAGTATGCCCGTTTTTATGCCAATCGCACCTGCAATTATTATAAGTAAGGCAATAATGCCGAATTGCGTGAATACTTTTTTACGTTCTTCAGGCTTTAACGGATTATTTACTTGTAAGCCCGCTAAACCTAAATACTTTTTCTCAGTTGCTTTATAAACAATTAAACCAATTAGCATCCCAATGCCTGCTAAACCGAACCCTAAATGGAAACTATACTTTTGTCCAATTGTTCCGACAATAAACGGCGCAATAAATGCACCCATATTAATACCCATATAGAAAATTGAAAATCCTGCGTCGCGACGACTATCTGTCTGAGCATAAATATCTCCAACAATACTTGAGACATTTGGTTTTAATAACCCAGTACCAATAACAATAAAGGCCATTGAGACAAACAACATGCTTACGCCTCCAGGCAACGCTAACAGTAAGTGACCAATCATAATTAACACGCCACCATAAAATATAGTTCTACGTGTACCTAAAAGTCGGTCGGCAATCCAACCACCGATTATACCTGACATATAGACAAGTGATCCATAAATGGCCATAATTGAGTTTGCTGTACCACGATCTAAGCCTAAACCGCCTTCATGCAACTCATAATACATAAAGAATATTAGAATCGCTCGCATACCGTAGTATGAAAAACGTTCCCAAAATTCAGTGAAAAACAAAGTGAAGAGCCCTTTAGGATGTCCGACAAAGCCTTTTTGAGGGACGGATTTTACAATTTCATCTTTAGTAGACATAACAATATCCTCTCCCATTTTCATTATTCCTTAAAAATATTATTGCCCATTAATAAGGATAAAAAACTATATTTCATCATACTAAAGCGTTTTCATGACTTTATCAACAGTTTTTAAAAATGTTGAAAATTTATCATTTTTCTTTAAATTCTGATTGATTCCAATTATTTTCGCCAAACTCATTGATATATCTAAGTTTTCTTACACTTTCACCAGCCTCCCTTTGGCTTCTTACTTTAAATTATTTTAAAATAATTTAAAGTCTGAATTTTCCATTTTTTACGCATAAAAAAATCAACGACGAATAATCGCCGTTGACTCCATTACTGCTATTTAATGACATATTGCTGAAACTTTGCATAATCTACCTCTTTTGCTTCAAGCGTCAGTAATGTGCCCTCTTCTTCGTATGCCGTTTCATGAATGGATGCATTTTCGTTAAGATAAGACACCACATTTCCTTGCTCATAAGGAATGAGCATTTTACATGATATATAATCACAGAAAATATGCTGACGTATCATTTGTATTAAATCGTCTAAGCCAACACCCTGCTTTGCAGAAATCCAAATATTGTCACCACTGATTACAGGATGAGGAACATTTGCTAAATCCGCTTTATTATAAACATAAATAGTTGGGATTCCTTCAACACCCACTGCTTTTAACGTTTCATTTGTAACATCCATCATAAAACCATGTTCTTCATTTGAAACATCCACAACATGGAGCAGTAGATCTGCATCACGAGCCTCTTCTAATGTCGAGCGGAATGCCTTCACTAAATGATGAGGCAATTTACTAACAAAGCCGACTGTATCGGTTAATAAAAACGATTTGTTATCAGCTAACTCAATCTGACGGACAGACGTCTCAAGTGTAGCAAATAGCATATCTTTCTCAAATACTTGTTTATGGTCTTCTTGTCCAATTTTCGTAAGAAGCTGATTCATGATAGTTGATTTCCCTGCATTCGTATAGCCGACAAGGGATACGACGGGTATATCATTTTTACGTCTCTGCTTACGCTGTGTCTCCCGTTGTTCCTTCACTTGCTCTAAATCTTTTTTAATTTTCGAGATTTGGTCCTCAATTTTACGGCGATCTAACTCAAGTTTTGTTTCACCAGCTCCACGGTTTTTAAAGCCACCACCTGTACCTCCACCTTGACGGCTAAGTGAAGCATGTAATCCGACTAAACGTGGCAACATATATTGAAGCTGTGCCAATTCTACCTGCATTTGTGCCTCACGAGTTTTAGCACGACGACCGAAAATATCTAAAATCAACATCGTCCGATCAATAACCTTTGTTGCTAAATCACGTTCTAGATTGCGGATTTGCGAAGGGGACAATTCATCATTAAAAATGACAAGATTGGCTTGTGCCTCATCATAGAAATTTTTAATCTCTTCTATTTTCCCAGTTCCCACATAATGTGAAGGCGTGACACGCTCTAAGTTTTGTGTCACAGTGCCGATGACTTCTACATTTAAAGCTTCTGCTAAATTCGTTAGCTCTTCCATGGAATAAGCAAAATGCGCATCGTTACGTAAATTCACGCCAACTAAAATTGCCTTTTCCTGTAATACATCTACTTCCTTAATTCTATCCATTCACAAACCTCCCACCAACGCATTGGTAACGCTACGACAAATTTTCTCCATCTTACCATATAATGCCCCCAATCTATGTCTTTTAGAAGATATAGAATACGAACGGATTAAAGTGATGAAACACCCCGTCCAGACACATCTGAAAAAATGCGCCCTCTAAGCTTAGGGCGCATGTAGTTGATTTATCTTTCTTCTTTTAATAATTCTTCCGTACGATTAAATTCATTCTCAATATCTTTATTTGGTCTATATGTCAAAATACTGACAATAACGGCAACGATTAAGCACACTAAGAATCCTGGAACAATTTCGTATAATGCATCAGCTAATACATCGATTTTTCCCCAGATAAACGCTGTAGCCGCACCTGCCACCATACCACTTAGGGCTCCGTAATTCGTTAGCTTTTTCCAATATAATGACAGTAATATCACTGGACCAAACGCCGCACCGAAGCCAGCCCAAGCGAAGCCTACTAAACTTAAAATAGAACTGTCGGGGTTCCATGCTAAAACGGCTGAAATAATTGCAACAACTAACACAGCCGCACGACCCACAAAGACATAATGCTTATCATCGGCCGTCTTATTAAATAATGCTTTATAAATGTCTTCCACAAGTGCCGAAGAAGTAACAATTAACTGTGATGAAATGGTACTCATAACAGCAGCTAAGATGGCAGCTAACATAATACCAGCAATAAATGGATGGAATAAAGTTTGACCGAGCACAATGAAGACAGTCTCAGCATCCTTTAACTCTCCAGCATTTTGTTCAAAATAAGCAACACCTACCAACGCTGTGCCAATCGCACCAAAAAGGCTTAACATCATCCAACCAATACCAATACGACGAGCTTGCTTTGTCTCTTTCACTGAGCTAATCGCCATAAAACGAACAATAATATGCGGTTGTCCAAAATAACCTAATCCCCATGCCAATGAGGAAATAATAGCTGCGGCTGTTGCCGTTGTCGGTAATAAGTTCAAATGTTCTGGGTTAACCGCCTTAATAGATGCAATTGTATCTCCTAATCCACCTGTTAAATACAACCCAACTAACGGAACTGTAACAAGTGCTAAAAACATTATGAGACCTTGTAAAAAGTCAGTATAACTAACCGCTAAAAATCCTCCAAATAATGTATAGGCAACTACAACACCAGATACAATTAATAAACCAGTATGGTAGTCATAGCCAAATGAACTATCAAAGAACTTGCCTCCTGCTACCATTCCTGAAGATACATAAAATGTAAAAAATATTAGAATGATAATACCTGAAGCAATTCTTATGAGCTTTGTACTGTCACGTAAACGATTATCCAAATAACTCGGAATGGTAATTGAATCATTGGTAACTTGTGTATAAACACGTAACCTCGGTGCGACAAATAACCAGTTCAAATAGGCACCGACTGTTAATCCAATGGCTATCCAAGCTTCAACAAGTCCTGATAAAAAAATAGCACCCGGTAAGCCCATTAAAAGCCAGCCAGACATATCCGCTGCACCCGCACTAAGCGCTGTTACTGCTGGACCTAGCGAACGACCGCCAAGCATATAATCCGTCAGATTTGACGTTTTAACAAAAGCGTACCATCCGATTGCAAGCATAGCGACCATATAAATAGTAATCGCAAGTAATTGATACATGTTATCTGACATATTTTCTCCCCCTATTCGTCTTTAGTATCACCAAATTAAAAAGAATTACTATACTAAAGATACCACGAATATACAATTTCACCCATAAACATTCAGAAAAATCATGAAATTATTTTTGAATTTCAAAGTAGCAATGTACTTTATAAATTGTGTTACACTAATGCCATCTATCACACAATAAAGAAGGAGAAAACATGACATTTGAAGAAATGAAAGCTCAACTTCTAGAGCAAATTTTACAACAGCAACTTGTAGCGGCAACAATTAGCCAGCCACGCATGAAATCGAATGAAGTAAAACGTATTAAACTAAAACCTTTAATGTTAAAAGATGCTTACCATATACAGATTGAATACCAATATGAACGCATCTTGAAACATGAAAACGTCCATTTGACGGATTTCTCCACAAAGCTTGAAGCTTTTTTCGAAGATTTTCGCCAAGCACATGTAGACTTTATTGGCGAAAAAGTACAAGTACAACTTTCGAAAAAAAACAAAGTATTATGGAAATCCGATAATTTAGCGGTACCAAAACAAGTTAACCTTTCCCATAATCGTAAGAAAAACTATTTACTAGATGATGCGACACCTTACCCCTTTCTAATTCGACTTGGTGTACAAACAGAAGAAGGTAAGGTAAAAAAACAAAAGTACGATAAGTTTAAGCAAATTAACCGTTTCATTGAATTTATCGATGATGCTCTAGCTTATTTACCTAAGGATCGCCCAGTCCGTATTTTAGATTTTGGTTCAGGAAAATCCTATTTAACCTTTGCTTTATACCATTATTTAAAAATTGAAAAGGGCTTGGACATTCGCGTCACTGGCTTGGATTTAAAAAAGGAAGTGATCGAGGAGTGCTCCCGTATCGCGCAGGACTTAGGCTATGAACAGCTTGAATTTTTAGTCGGGGATATTAATGACTATAATGATGAGTCCACAGTGGACATGGTGGTTACATTACATGCCTGCGATGTAGCAACAGATATGGCTTTATCGCGCGCTGTCAAATGGGGAGCAAGCGTTATTTTAAGTGTACCTTGTTGCCAACATGAGTTAAACCAGCAACTTCATACTCCGGCGCTCGACATTATGTTACAGCACGGGCTTGTACGTGAACGATTTGCTGCTTTAGCAACCGATTCAATTCGCGCAGAAATACTATCACTCGTAGGCTATGAAGCTCAATTGCTGGAGTTTATAGACATGGAAAACACTCCAAAAAATATTCTCATACGAGCGTATCGTACTGGCAAAAAGCCAAGTCTCGAACAACGTGCCGAATATGATGCCTTTGTAACATTGTTGAATGCAAAACCATTTTTAGCAAATGAACTAAAATCATACTTATAATTATGAAAACCCGTGACAAGAAATGTCTTTACTCATTGTGGCACAGTTCAAATTGGCAAAGTCGAGTTTGTCTACAGTCTTTGTTTTTTTAAGGAAGTAATAATAATCAGGCCCGGAAAAAGCCACTACCTTTCCGTGGACGAACCATCTAGCGTCCCCTTTGAATGCTCTGTGCGGGTTCTAGCTGGTTCTTTCTTCCGCAGGAGGCTCGCAGCTTGTTCCTCTCTAAACTGATACAATAAATTTCAAAGAAGCTCGCTCCGATGCACAAACTGCTGTAACAGTTATCATAAGAGACACAGACTGTACAGGGCAACACTAGTTTAGAACAAAAGAGCACAGAAAAAGGTTTCGGGAATGCCTAGCATTCCCGAAACCTTTTGTCTTCAATCTGACCTTAGACAAGATATATGTCACTAATAGAAAAATACTTTTATTACTCATAAGGTTTCTATCAAAAATTTACGCGATATTCCTGTCCATCAGCTTAGTCTTTATATTGATGGGCTGTGAATTATAACTCTTGTCGTAATGCTTGAATGACATCTATTTTCGTTGCCTTACGGGCTGGTCGGTAGCCGGAAATCATCGCTACTCCAATACTTATAGCCGATGCAATAATGACAAGTTGCCACGGAATGAGCGAAAACGTAATGTCATTCGTACTAAAAGCATCTTCTCCAGTTGCTGCTTTTAGAATTAATGGTAATACCACATTAGCTGCAAAACTAATGACATATGAAATCACTACAGCTATCAGTGTTCCCAAAAGCCCGATAAACGTGCTCTCCATTAAGAACAAACGTTGAATAAGCTTTGGACTAGCCCCAATTGCCTTTAATACACCAATTTCACGTGTACGCTCTGTAACAGCCATCGTCATCGTATTAAAAATCCCAATTGAAGCAATTAATACTGCGATTGTCCCAACAAATATTAATCCAATCTTCAATACAAGGAAAAATACATCCAATTGCTCTAATTGTTCTGTTACAGAGAAAACACTATAGCCTTTTTCTTTCAACTTCTCTAAAATCGGTTTTACATTTTCCATACTGTCTGCAAAGATGTTAAATTCCGAATAGAACATTTCATCGGCTTGTAGATTTCCTGTTGTTGACATGTTTGTTGCTAATACCGCTTGCTGTTGTGTATCCATATAAACAGCGTTGTCAATCATCCAATCATAAGAGGGTTTTTTAGTCACACCGACAATTGTATATTTCTTTTTTTCAGTCTCAGTCGCTTCGGAAGTATTCGGCAATAAAGACATTTCAATTTCTTTACCAATTAAGGAGTCTTTATAACCTTCCTCATGGCCATCATAATATGTTCCCTCTGCCTCAGCTTTTTTATTTTTATCTTGAATCACATCACGTTCGGCATCATTTAATAATGTTTGACCAAAGTGGTACCCTACAATGATTTCATTTGCCTTTGTCGGATATTTCCCTTCCGATAGTTTCCCCGTCACTCTCTCGAAATCCTTCATATTTGTTACAAATAAATTACCGTTTGTATCACGATTCTCAAAAAATGAGTGCGCGCTTGCATTGACCGTAACGGTTTCTAGAACAGTTTCTACATGCTCATTTGCTTTAATTTCATCTATTTGTTCATCTGTAAATTGCCCGTCACCATGTACTTGGATTTTCGTAACCTTTTCATCTGAAAGTATTTCATTGCGAATGGAATCTTGTAAGCCAAAACCTATGGATGCTAGTACAATCAAAAATGCACAACCCATTGTTGCCGCTAATACTGTCATAAAAACTCGTAATTTATTTTTCTTAATATGCTGTGTGACAAAGTCTAGTTGGTCTTTAAATAACATGTTACGCCTCCTCCTTTACAAGTTCGCCATCATACATACGAAAACGACGATGTGCAATCGACGCTACTTCTTCATCGTGCGTAATGATGACAAACGTTAAGCCCAATTCCCGATTCAAGCTTTGAATCAGTAGTAAAATATCCTGCTCTGTTTCAGAGTCTAGACTTCCTGTTGGCTCATCCGCTAGTAAAATAGGTGGATTCGTAATCAAGGCCCTTGCAATACTAACACGCTGTTGCTGACCACCTGATAATTCATTCGGATAATGGTCTGCTACCTCTGCTAGTCCGACCTTGTTCATTAATTTTTTTACTTTCTCTTTTCGTACTGCCTTGCTAGTACTTTGTAATTTCAAAGGTAACTCAATATTTTCAAAAGCTGTTAAGCCCGGCATTAGTTGAAAGTTTTGAAAGATAAATCCGAACTGTTGCAAGCGAAAAGCAGCGCTCTCCGTTTCCGTAAGCGTCGCAGTTTCCTGTCCGTTTACATTAATGGAGCCTTGTTCTGACTTCATAAACCCCGCTAAAATTTGTAGTAAAGTTGATTTACCAGAGCCACTTTTGCCAACAATTGCAACAATCTCGCCCTCCTTGACTTCGAAGTTTACGCCTTTTAATACTGGCACACGCTTTTCCTTGCCCTTTTTTCCTATTAAAAATGTATGTTGTAAATTCTCGACTTGTATCATTATTGTTTAAACGCCCCTTTCTCTTCTTTTTCCATTGTAGAGAAGAATTCTTAATAATAACGAAGGATAAAAGTGAAGATATTCTTAAGAAAACAGGGAACACTAATAATAATCGAACGCCTTTACAATACCTTTACAATTGAATCTGTTATATTTGTAAAAAACTACGATACAACATGTTCTTTCCTGTACTAAACAGTTATTCATTTTTTAAAAAATGTTATTTTATAGCCATTTTTCTGTATCTATAAAAATAGAGACAATACACACCAATAATAATTGTGAATATTTTGCATATTACAGCAATGTAAAGTTTTGTGGAGATTAGATAAATTTTATGTAGATAAACTAAAGATTTTGTTATGATAGTAAAGTTTAAAGGTCGATTATTTTATATACATCCAGGAGGATTCGATTTACATGCTTAACTCAAAAAAACAAGACCCTTTCTTTGTTGCATTGCATAAAATTGCTGAGAACATGAGAGAGGCCGTACATTACGCAAATGATTTCCGGATTAACAGTGTAGCTGACCTGAAAGAGATTAGCATTACAATGAAAAATTACGAAACAGCTGGCGATAAACTGATTCATGAGCTTATCGTTATGCTAAATAAATCGTTTATGACACCAATCGAGCGCGAGGATATTTTAGAATTTGCGATTCGTATGGACGATGTGTTAGATGGTACGGAGCATTGTATCGCTCACTTTGAAATGTTCTCCTTAACAGAAGTAGACGAATCTATGCGTATCTTCTTAGGCTACATTTCTAAAAGTGCTGACGAAATTGTTAAAGCAACTGAAGAGTTAAAGAAAAAGAATCTTATCGGCATGCGCCCACATGCAATTTTAATTAAAGACTATGAGCGCGAATGTGACGAAGTGCAACGTACTTCTATTAAGCAATTGTTTTTAAATGAAAAAGATCCAATCCGAATTATTAAGTTTAAAGATATTTATGAACAATTAGAAGATATCGCTGATTATTGTCAAAACGTTGCCAACACAATGGAAACAATTATCATGCGTAACGCGTAATTAGGAGCTGGGCACTTACAATGGACACAATTATTATACTAACCGTACTAGTCGTCATCTTTGCCCTAACATTTGACTTTATCAATGGTTTCCATGATACAGCAAATGCTATTGCTACTTCGGTTTCTACTAGAGCATTACCACCACGTGTGGCAATTATTATGGCTGCTACAATGAATTTCATCGGTGCTATCACCTTCGTGGGTGTAGCAAAGGCACTTACAAAAGACATTGTAGATCCATTTGCTTTAAATGCCTTTGAAGGAGATACAACGGGTTCTGTCGTAATTTTAGCGGCATTAATCTCGGCTATTATTTGGAATTTACTTACTTGGTATTTTGGTATACCATCAAGCTCTTCCCATACGTTAATCGGTTCAATTGCTGGTGCAGCTATTGCGTCCGCTGGTTTCAATGTACTTAACTATGGTGGTTTTACAAAAATTTTAACGGCGTTAATACTGTCGCCAATCATCGCCATTTGCGCTGGTTTTCTGATGATGACTCTGTTTAAATTACTGTTCAAAAACTTAAATTTGTATCGTACAAATAAAGGCTTTCGTACAATGCAAATTTTCACTGCTGCTATTCAATCGTTTACGCACGGTACAAACGATGCGCAAAAGGCGATGGGTATTATGACAATGGCATTAATCGCAGGCGGCTTGCACACAGGAGACGAAATTCCTTTCTGGGTCCGCGCTGCAGCAGCGACTGCTATGGGTCTTGGTACCTCTATTGGTGGTTATAAAATTATTAAAACTGTTGGCGGTAAGATTATGAAAATTCGTCCTGTTAACGGGGTGGCAGCAGACTTAGCTTCGGCAACAGTTATTTTCGGTGCTACTTTAATTCACTTGCCAGTATCTACAACCCATGTAATTTCTTCATCTATCATGGGTGTTGGTTCAGCACAACGTGTACGTGGTGTAAACTGGGGCATGGCACGTAAGATTGTAACAACTTGGATCATTACAATGCCAATTTCGGCAGTGATGGCATCTATTATTTACTTGTGCTTATCACTTTTCTTTTAATTTTATTGAATATGCGTTTCAACGCCTGCTCAATAAAATTAAAATCTCCAACGGATGTTTTGAAGACTCCTGTTCCTTTATGGGCAGGAGTCTTTGCTTTGTCACACGACAAAATGTGACACATCCTTTACACTAGTTTAAAAAGGGGGAAACATACTCAATATGAAAGCTTACTCAAATTTCATCACTGCACATGCGAAGGCCATCGTTGCTGTATGGCTTGTTCTTTTCATTGCAATGGTAGTGTTTGCAATACAACTTCCAAGTAAACTCCAAGGTGATGGTTTTTTTGTCGAAGCGGATCATTCCTATGTAACAAATGAGCTAGCAAAAACATTTGATTTACCTGCTGATACAGTTTTAGTGCTCTTTGATCCCGCAGAAGATAAAAAAATACAAGAGACATTGCACAAGTTAGAGGATATCGAAGACATTCATTCTATTCAGTCCCCGCTAGAAGATACCTCTTTGCGAAAGAATGGCATTGCCTATGCGATGGTTCATTTTAAGAATGATGTTAAAAACCTTCCTGAGGTCGTCAAAGAGGTTCGTTCCTTAATAGAGGAAGATGGTGTCAGCATAACGGGTGGACCGGTAATTTCAGAGGACATTAATACAGCTAGTCAAAAAGATTTAGCATCAGCTGAAGCCATTGGTCTCCCTATTGCCATTGTCGTGTTGCTACTTGCTTTTGGGACTGTTGTAGCTGCACTATTACCAATTATCATTGGTGTCGTTACAGTTATCTCAGCATTCGGTATTCTAACATTACTAACCGGTAGTGTTAATTTATCCATTTTCGTATTAAATATTGTCCCTATGCTAGGGCTCGCATTAAGCATTGACTTTGCGCTACTCTTTATCAATCGCTATCGCGAAGAACGAGGACACGCAACAATCGCTCAAGCTATTCAAACGTCGATTCAAACTGCTGGTCGTTCCATTATATTTTCTGCGGTTTGTGTAATGATTGGTCTTGGTGCAATGATTGTCATTGATGTAGAAATTTTTCACAATATCGCACTTGGTGGCACAATCGTTGTGTTACTTGCAGTGATTTCCGGCCTCACGTTATTACCAGCCACAATGATGCTTCTAGGGGATCGTTTGAATAAGTGGCGTATACTACGTGTGAAGCCAGGAGGCGCAAATCGCTGGCGTGGCTTTGCAGGCTTCGTGATGAAACGTCCAGTAACGATTGTTATAGCAGCTTTACTTTTACTTGGCATCGGCATGATTCCACTAAAGGATATTCGACTGACGATTCCACAGGTGGATTCTTTACCAACAAAATACGATGCACGTGCGGCATACGATAAGTTAGATGAAACATTTGGGCTAGGCGAAACTTCCACTATGTACTTACTTGCGGAGCGCCCTAGTGGCTGGGAAGATGATGAGGCGAGAAACCTTATTTACGACATTCAAGAAAAGCTACTCGACGATCCGCTCGTAGACAAAGTATCAACTATTTATACGGCTGCTCAAATCAAATCACCAGAGGATTTAGCTGCTTCGTTAAAGATCCCACAAGCGGCACAACAATTAAAACCACTTCTGAATGCTTTTTCAAAGGATACACAAATGTTTATACCGATTACATTAAATGTCGCAGGTTCATCAACTGCTGCTCAAGAATTTGCTAGAACATGGATGAATAAAGATTTAGGCGTCGATTTTGCACTTGGCGGGCATGCGAAATTTAACCAAGAAATTTTTGATGAAATTGCTAGTAAAATCTTTTTAGCTGTATCGATTATTATCGTCTCAACTTTCTTTATTTTAATGCTTGCTTTCCGTTCTATTCTCATTCCAATAAAAGCGATTATTATGAATATCATTGGGTTATCTTCAGCATTCGGGATACTCGTGTATATTTTCCAATACGGTCATTTGGGGTTAGAGGCTGGTTCAATCGTACTTATTATTCCTGTCATCGTATTCTGTCTTGTATTCGGCTTGAGTATGGATTATGAAGTCTTTTTAATATCACGTATTCAAGAAGAATATCTAAAGGGCTCAGATAATACACGCGCAACAATTGATGGGCTAACATCTACAAGTCGTATCATTACTTCTGCTGCGCTCATTATGATTGTTATTACAGGCGCATTCGCTTTCACGGATGTTATGCCAGTGAAGCAAATCGGGGTTGGTATTGCGCTTGCCGTTGCCATAGATGCAACCATTATTCGCCTTATGCTAGTTCCAAGTCTAATGAAGCTATTTGGAGATTGGAACTGGTGGCTTCCATTTACGAAAAAAAATAAATAATGCCGCATGTGGAACATGAAAAACCGAGAACATCGATTACAGATGTCTCGGTTTTTTAATTACTTTTAGCTTTACTAAATAAAAATACTAAACTTCACTATAATTATTTTTATACCATGCCTTCGCCGCTTCTACCTCAGGCATTGTTAATTGATGGCCGTAATTAAACCAATTCGTCATTACTTCGGCCCCGGCAGCAGACAAAAGTGCCTCCAAGTCCTGCGATTCCTCAGCTGTACACATCGGATCATTCGTACCTGCAGCGATAAACACTGGCATTGAAGTTAATACTGGCAGTTCGATATCTCGTCTAGGTACCATAGGGTGATGTAATATTGCACCTGCTAATGCATCCTTATAATGGAATAGCAAGCTCGCTGCAATATTCGCGCCATTTGAGTACCCAATAGCTACAATACGTTGACGATCAAAACCGTACTGTTGTGCAGCCTCAGTCAAAAAATCATTTAACTGTTGTGTACGGAAGATTAAATCTTCTATATCAAAAACACCTTCTGCTAATCGACGGAAAAAGCGTGGCATGCCATTTTCTAGTACATTCCCACGAACACTTAAAATATTCGCTGTCTCATCAATTTCCTTTGCAAGGCCAATTAAGCTCTGCTCGTTGCCACCTGTACCATGTAACAATAATAAGGTTGGTTTAGTCTCGTCGGTTCCCTTATGAAAAACGTGCTGCATAAACAGACCACCTCTCAATTATCTTGAATTCGAGATAATTGTAGCTTGTGGCAAAATTAAATTCAAGCTCTTTGACTTATTAATTTCACGATTTTCGCTATTTGGCTGTTCTTCATTGTTTTTATAAAAATTCATAATCGTAATCACTGAAATTAAACAGACAGCTAAAACAACAACAATAACAATTCCTACTAGTTTTTTCCCATTCATCGTAAGTTTCCCCCGCCTTACTCAGTTCTTTTTGCGAAAGCCTTCTTCCAGTAAATATTCCTTTGCCGCATCATATGTGCCAAAGGCTTCCTCTAAATTTTCTCCATGATAAATATTCCAAGAACGCTGCTCGTAGGCAAGCTCTAATTTATCGCCCTCACGATTGCGCCATAATTCAACTATAGGTTCTTCTTTTTCTTGCTCCTCCGCTAAATATTGAACAGCATCTTCGATAATTTCTCGTAACTGTTGCTCATCATAATCGCGAATATTCACTAGTCCTTTATCATTTGCTTCGTTTTCGTAACGCAATAAATCACCCACAAAGACAAAGCCATTGCCGTTTGGATGTAATTTTTCTACGATAATGGTCTTTTCGTAAAGGCTATCCTTGAAATGATAATTTACGCGTTTCAATGAAATTTCCTTTTTCGTTAGTTCTGGAAATGATTCAATAACAGTTTGTTTTTGTTCAAATGTTAGCATCTAAAAATGCTCCTTTTCTATCAATCTACCTTACAGTATAACTTATTTCACCTGTTAAATCGTACTATAAAATTATAGTCAAAATATAGCTGTTTTTGAACATAGTGGCCTACGCTTAGTTTCTAAACGGAACTAGCTAGAACCTACATTTCCCTTCGCGGTTTATGGACCATGATACTTGCTGTTTTAAGCAATTCATATGATGATACATACTAGGGACAAAAAATTCTACCTTCTCCGTTTAAAAATAGTAGCACAAACCTTGTTCTTGGCTTGTCCTACTATTAGTTAATGTGACTATATAGCGCTATTTATACATCTCATTTTTGACAAACTGAATGACTTGTGCAACATAGAGCTCTCGGTACGGTACGAATTGAGCTGTGCTTACAGGTCGTACTACTCTACCTCGTTTACCGTCTGGGAAGTATTCATAACCCTCAATATTAAGCGTCACAGTTTCTCCCAAAAAGAAGGATTCTGCTTCATCAAGTCGCGCCCTAACGACACCTGACACTTCCTCATATTGCAACTCAAAAGAATCCCAATCATGCTCAAACGGATACAAGTATACATGACAAAACTCATTGTCTATCATCTTTTCAGATACAATGCTACAAGACGTCATGCCCATCCTCACAACTTGTTGAATATCAATATTAAGCCCTAGCTCTTCCTTCACTTCTCGAATACCAGCTTCAACTGTTTCAAGCGCTAACAGATGTCCTGCCGCAGTAATATCAAGTAAACCAGGGTAATCCTTCTTCTGAGAGCTACGAATTTGGAAATAAATATAATCCTCATTTACAAGCCAGCAGTGAAATGTTTCATGCCATAAGCCCTTTTCATGCACTTCTGCTCGTGTAGCTGTGCCAATTTGTTCGTACTGTTCATTAAAAACTTTAACGATTTCTTGCTCCATGTTATTTCGACCCCTATACTGACTTCGTAGCCTTTTTCTTAATCGCATTACGTTGATCATAAATATTGGACACGATGACCTTCAACACCGCATAAAACGGTACCGCAATAATAATACCGACAAATCCTGCAATATTTCCTGCCGCTAAAATGATAGTAATAACCGTTAACGGATGTATATCAAGTGATTTCCCCATCACATTTGGCGTAATAAAATTGCTATCAATTTGCTGTGCGACAAGCGTAACTAAACATACCCAAATAACAAGCATCGGCTCTTGTATTACAGCCACAACAATCGCTGGCGCTAATGCAATCCAAGGTCCGATAAACGGTATCATATTCATAAAAAAAGCAAAAATAACGAGTAACAGCGAATACTCTAAACCAATAATTAAAAAGCCCACATACATAATTAATGCCAATAAAAAACTAATTTGTAGTTGCCCTTGAATATAGCTACGTAACACATCGTCAATTTCACTTAACGTTTTTTTCACCCATTCACGACGTTCACCACTAAAATATTTATAAATGGAGGGCGCAAATTTCTCATGATCCTTCAACATGAAAATGAAGAAGAATGGAATTAAAATAGCCAATAATGAAGCGGATACAATAGATTGTAAGAACGTAACAAGCCCCTTACTTGCCACTACTGCAATATCTTGTACTGAATTGGCTACATGATTGATCATGGATGTTAATTGCGGAGGGAAATTTTCCCTGTTTTTTAATACATAATCCGATGCATCTTGAATGCTTGCTCCAATCATAGGTGCACTTTTCACAAGATTATTTACCTGTGTCGCGATGGGACTCCCAATAATCCAACCAAAACCTCCTACAAGCGCTATGAGACCAACGACAATCGTCAGTATACTTGCCCACCTAGGCCATCTGCGTTTCTCTAAAAACCGCTGGATTGGCTCTGTCACATAATACAAAACGCCACCTAATAACAATGGCACAAAAATAGTTTTTAGTATAATAGCGAGTGGTGAAAAAATCCAATGAATCTCTATAAAATATTTTGCAATTAGTAGAGCTAGTAAAATTCCTACTCCAACCTGAAACCAGACTTTCCTCGTCACTCTCGTCACTTCCTTTTATCACAGCTACTGAAAATACTACTTATATATTCACCATTTCGCAAGTATCCTAGTATTTCTTCTTCAGCAAATAATTCACAACTCCAAAGTAACACCAAACACCGAAGATTTCCACTCCTTATAGACGATGATAGCACTCATTGTTTCATTGTAGATACTATTTGCAAGAATTTCGCATATTCCTTACTTTTTTGATAATAAAAAATAACAAAGAGAAACACTGCTGTTTTTACTTAAAAGATAACCCTTTTTACTAGTTGACCCGTTAGATTTAAACAAAAAAATTCGCTCTCTTCCCGCGGGGATCCGCAAGCCCCTACAGATGCTAATGCTAAAGCATCTGTGAAGTATCGCTCGGCTCGTTGTCCCGCAGGAGTATCGCGAAATTTTTACATAAATATTCTATAATAATTTAGGAGCAACTATATCCATTTCGGACTGTCTCCTCCACATGCTATAACTTTGTGTCGTCAACCGAATTTAAGTAACTCTCAATATCACCAATTACCGATTCGACACAGCCATCTTCAAATGGCGAAATTAGTCCAGCTTCTTTTACGAGCTTGGTAAATGACATAGAACCGCCTAAACCACATAAATGTAGATAGTCCTTCCAGGCTGCAGCAAATTCTTCACGTGAGCGTTTCCAGAACTGGAATGCACAAATTTGCGCTAATGTATAGTCAATATAGTAGAACGGGCTTGCATAGATGTGCGCTTGTCGTTGCCATATACCACCCGCTTCTAAATAGCTGTTACCATCATAGTCACGATGTGGTAAATAGGTTTCCTCGATTTTTTTCCATGCTGCTTTACGCTCAGCAGGTGTCATTTCAGGGTTTTCATAAATAACGTGCTGGAACTCATCAACAGCAACTCCATAAGGAAGGAATAATAGGCCACTGCTTAAATGTGTGAATTTATATTTCTCTGTGTCCTCTTTGAAGAATAATTCCATCCATGGCCATGTGAAGAATTCCATACTCATAGAGTGGATTTCACAAGATTCATATGTTGGCCATAAATATTCAGGAATGCCAATGTTACGGCTTGAATACACCTGGAAGGCATGTCCAGCCTCATGTGTTAGTACGTCGATATCACCTGACGTTCCATTGAAATTCGAGAAAATAAACGGCGCATGATAATTTTCAATAAATGTACAATAACCGCCACTTTCTTTCCCCTTCTTCGCCACTAAATCCATCAGATCATTATCAATCATAAAGTTGAAGAATTCACCTGTTTCAGCTGATAATTCTTCGTACATTTTTTTACCATTGGCAACAATCCACTCTGGATCACCCTTTGGTGTAGCATTCCCTGTTAGGAAATTTAAGTTTTCATCATAGAACTTGAAATCAGAGATACCGATACGCGTTGCTTGACGTTCAAATAGCTTTGTTGCAAGCGGTACGATTAAATCACGCACTTGATCACGGAATTTCTTTACCATACTCGCATCATAATCAATACGGTTCATTCGTATATAGCCAAGTTCAACATAATTTTTATAGCCAAGTTTCACAGCGATTTCGTGACGTACCTTAACTAGTTCGTCATAGAATCGGTCAAACTCCTCCTCATGCTCTGCGAAAAAGTCAAACCTTGCCTCTGTTGCAGCTTTACGCATAGCGCGATCAGTCGATTCAGCATATGGGCCAAGCTGTGCAAGTGTTAATGTTTCCCCATTAAATTCAATTTGTGCTGAGGCAACTAGCTTATTATACTCAGAAATCACTTTATTCTCTTTTTGCATTAAATCGATGACAGTTGGTGAAAAGCCTTTGATTTGGTAGGAAGCTAAATCAAATAGCTGTTGTCCCCACTTTTCTTCTAATTGCCCGCGAAATTGTGAAGCAACTAATGCCTTATAGTATTCCGTAGTAACTTCTTCTAACTCTGGGCCAACTTCGTCGAAATAATCGCGTTCAGCCTGATAGAAGTCATCATTCGTATCAATGGACGCACGAATATAAACTAAGTTTGCCATGGTAGCATAATCATTACTTAGCTTATTTAATTTCTCAATAAGAATACTTTGTTCCTCAACAGTTTGTGCATCCTTAAATTCCACAATTAAAGCTAATTGCTGCTCTTTCAATGCCTCCACATTCGGACGTTGGTATTCATAATCTTTAAACGTTGTCATAGAAGTCCCCTCTTTCTGTCGTATACACAGTGATATTTCTATTATATGCCAAATACATAATATTAAGAAACTAAAAATAGCATTAATAGCCAAAAATATATGTTTTTAATAGCGCTGCTCTTTCTCGTATTCTGAGCTTCGTTTCAACAGACTTAGGGGTTTTCGCGGCAACAACATCCACCTCAAAGCCTAGAGATTTTGCTAAATACTTCGCCCGTTGTAAATGAAAATCATTTGAAACAATCGTAATGTGCTTTGTCCCCTCTGGTAATAACTCTCTTGAAAATAGTAAATTTTCGTATGTCGATGTGGATTGATCTTCTAGTAAAATACGTTCAGCTGGGATACCCCTTTTCACTAAATAGTCGAGCATAACGGAAGCCTCTGTCCTGTCCTCATCAGAGCCTTGCCCACCTGATACAATCACCTTGACATGTGGATACTTAGTTAAATACTCAATTGACTCCTCTAATCTGTTTTTTAAAGAGAGCGAGGGCACTCCATCTGGTTTTACCTTGGCCCCAAGTACAATCATATATGTAGCTGTCCCATTTGCGACTGGCTGAGCACCACGTCTCATTTCTTGTCCTAGCCATATATAAGTCACACCGCCAATGCACAATAGCAGAATCGTTACCCTCATTGTCCACTTTTTCAAATGCATCACCCCTTTACTACTATCAACGTCCGAAAATGACAAAGGATGCTTGTACAAAGTACTACTACTGTACAAACATCCGATCAGTTATCGTAATATAAAGCGTTTTATAGACTCTTGTAATGCAGAGATTTCATCCGTTAAATCATTTGAGGATTCACTTACAAGTTGTATTGCACGCTGTTGCTCGTCAACAGATGCAGTTACTTCCTCTGATGTACCTGCATTTTTCTCACTGATATGTGCAATACTTTCAATAGAATGCATGATTTCATCCTTCGACTGATTTAAATGTTCTACGCCAGTTGCCATTTCTTCAATTGCAGAAATGATTTTTTCAACTGCTAACTCAATTTCCCTAAATGATGATTCTGTAATCGCAACCGAATCATTTTGCGCTTGAACGATGGCATTCGTTTTGTGCATTTCGCCCGTCACTAGATGTGTTTCACTTTCAATACCTCGTAACGTTGTACGGACTAATTCTGTTGCTACTGATGTTTGATCTGCAAGTTTACGTACTTCCTCTGCCACTACGGCAAAGCCCTTCCCATGTTCACCTGCACGAGCTGCTTCAATCGATGCATTTAATGCCAGAAGGTTTGTTTGATCGGAAATTTCATTAATCGTTCCAACAATGCCTTCGATTTCTCTAACTTTTACAATAAGACTGTCGAAAACAGTTTGCACATTATTTATTAGTGCTGACGATTCCAATGACTTTTCCTTCAATTTACTTAAATTTGCTAAACCTTCTTCATTGGAATGCTTCATCAATTGTGATGAACTCAACATAGATGTGTTTTTATCGTGTAAAACGACGATTTGCTGTGCAAACTCAAGCGCTGTGCGATTTGTATCCTCAGCATCTGATGCCTGTTGCACTGCGCCTTTTGATACTTCATTAATTGCTTTTACGATTTCATCACCATATGCATTTGTTTCCTCTGCCACCGCTGTAAGATTAGAAGAAGTTGCTTGTATTTCTACAATCGACTCTTCAACATCTGTAATTAATGTTTTTAATTGATTAACCATTTCATTAAAGCCTTCATTTAATTGGCCAATTTCATCGGAACGTTGTAAATTTTCGATTTCAACAGTCAGATTTCCCTTTGCCACTTCACGAACACGTTTCGACAAACGACCGATAGGTAGAGCTAAATGTCTAGAAACTAAGATAACAATTATACTCCCAATAATAACTGCCCCAAATAATGTAAGTCCAATCACTAATAATAAAGAATGCGCTTCTTTATTAAAATCTTGCATATATGTACCCGATGCAATAATCCAACCCCAATGAGGGTCTTTTTCGGAGTAGATTATTTTATCAGCCAATGTTGTTTGTCCTGGTAATTCAAACTCATATTGTGTAAAACCGCCACCTTCAAGTGCTCTATCAGTAACTTCACGAATAAAATACTTGCCGCTACTATCCTGATCTTCCCAAAGATTGTCCCCTTCACGAGTAGGGTGGGTAGTTAATGTTCCCTTATCATCTAACACATATATATATCCGTACTCACCCAAATTTCCTGGATAATTAATTGGTCGCTTTCCGTCATCGTCCTTTGGACCAAGAAATGCCTCGCGTACTCTTTCTTGCGCAACTTCCAACGGGATGTCGCCTTTTTCTACACTTTCATTCGCCAGTTCAATTAATTGCAAAGCAGATTCAACGCTATTTTGAATAACTTGTTCTCCAAGACCTTCCATACCATCTTTTGCTGTCCCATAGCTAACTATACCAATAATTAGGCTTGGCACTATTAGTAATGCTAATGAAATGATAATTAGTTTCCCCTGTATTGAACGTAAAAATTTCATGCTTTACACCCCTTTTCTTCTCGTTCACAAAATGTATTAGTTTATATTATGGTATGGTTTCAAAGTTTACACAATGGGTAAATCACAAAAAATAAGCAAATTAGTTGCATTATTGTCGTAATATGCTAATATACATATCTTTGTGTATAGAAAAAAACTATCTTTCTACAGGAATTTGGTCCGTAAAAAAATAGTTTTTTGATTTTTTTCATAATTTAACAGAATAACTAACTTCAATTACTTCTTTTGACGTTTGCCCTAGCAAATCAACTATGCTACTTGTAAAAAGGCCTATGCAAAAATCGAAATTTCATGTTTTCCTTTTAAGTGAATTTTGACAACTTGTCCAACGTTAGATTAACTGTAGATATCCTTGTAATTGATTGTAGTACAACACTAGTACCTATAACTCTATTTCAACTTTGAGCTCTTTCCTACGCTATTATGGCTATCCAAACAATCAATGCTATTAATGTAACGAAAAGTGTCGGTATAGTTAAAATAATACCTATCTTAAAAAATTGCCCCCAGCCTATTTTAATGCCCTGTTGCGCTAATATATGAAGCCATATTAATGTTGCCAGTGATCCAATCGGCGTCATTTTCGGTCCTAGATTAGTGCCAATAACATTTGCATAAATAAGCCCTTCTTTAATAGTGCCTGTTGCGCTTGTCTCAGAAATGGCTAACGCATCTATCATAACAGTAGGTAAATTATTCATAACAGCTGATAGAATCGCTGCTACGAAGCCCATCGTTATAGTAGCTACAAATAAGCCCTGCTGTACGGCATGCTCTAATAATTCTGCTAGTAAACCTGTCATGCCTACATTTTTTAAGCCATATACAACCACATACATACCAATAGAGAAAAACACAATATTCCATGGCGCGCCTTTTACAACTCGCTTCGTATTTACATGTTGACTGCCCCGTGCTAGCCATAAAAAGATCAGCGCGACACCACACAAAATGAATGATACGGGAATTTTAAAAAACTCACTCGAAAAGAAACCTATTAGTAGAATCCCTATGACATACCACGATAAATGAAATAGCCTGCTATCACGGATGGCAGTTGCTGGTTGTTCTACTGCTTCCATCGAATAATGCTTTGGTATCGATCTTCGGAAAAATACATAGAGTACAATTACGCTTGTTAGTAACGAAAAGATATTTGGCACTATCATATGTACAGCATATTCCATAAAACCAATACCAAAATAATCCGCTGAAACAATATTTGTTAAGTTGCTGATCACTAGGGGGAGTGAAGTTGTATCCGCAATAAAACCGCTCGCTATAATAAAAGGAAAAACCATCTTCTCTGTCAATTTCAACTTACGTACCATCGCCAAAACAATCGGCGTTAAAATGAGCGCAGCACCATCATTCGCAAATAAAGCTGACACGATTGCGCCGAGGCAGGCACTATAAATAAATAAACGAACCCCACTACCTTTTGCAAGTCGTGCCATGTGTAGCGCCGCCCATTCAAAAAAACCAATTTCGTCTAAAATAAGCGAAATTAATATAATGCCTATAAACGATAATGTTGCGTTCCATACAATACCGGTGACCTCAAAAACATCATGCCATGTCACAACACCCAATGTGAGAGCAACTGACGCCCCAATACATGCCGACCAACCGATTGACAATTTACGTGGCTGCACAATAACTAAACATAACGTTACCAAAAATACTACGATTGCTAAAAAAGCCTGCATAATTCTCCTCCCTAATTAAAGGGTCTGTCTAAAAGCACTTTAAACAATAACGTCCAACTATCCTATATGTTAAAAACCAGCATTTTTCAGGGGCAACGTACGAGCTGTAGGAGTGTACGCCAATTTTTTCTCTATTCAGCAAAAAAATAGCATACTAGGAGTACTCCTAGCATACTATTGTTACTTTTGGGACAGCCCCATTACCATTTTCCAGAAATCATTCGCCTAAATCTGCATTATGGTAAACATTTTGTACATCATCTAAATCTTCTAATGCATCAATTAATTTTTCAAATTTCGCGACATCATCATCAGTTAATGTAACTTCTGTTTGCGGTAACATAGAAAGCTCGGCTACTGTGAATTCTTGTACGCCTGCCTCTTTCAGTGCTTCTTGAGCAGCAAAGAATTGATCTGGCTCTGCATAAATAATGACCGTTTCTTCTTCTTCAAGAATATCACGAGCATCAATATCTGCTTCCATTAAAATCTCAAGTACTTCGTCTGCTGACTTACCTTCTAAACCAATAACAGCTGTTGAATCGAACATGTAAGCTACTGAACCACTTACACCCATGTTTCCATTATTTTTACCAAATGCTGCCCGCACATCAGATGCTGTACGGTTTACATTGTTTGTTAAGGCATCCACGATGAGCATTGTCCCGGCAGGACCAAAACCTTCATAACGTAATTCATCGAAGTTTTCATCGCCGCCACCTTTCGCTTTTTCAATTGCCTTTTCAATGATGTGTTTTGGGACACTATATGTTTTTGCACGTTCAAGGACAACTTTAAGGGCGCGGTTTGATTCAGGGTCTGGTTCGCCCGATTTTGCTGCTACATAAATTTCGCGACCAAATTTTGCATTTACACGACTTGTGCTTTGATCTTTAGACGCCTTCTTTTCTTTAATATTGTTCCACTTACGACCCATTGTTTCCACTCTCTTTCGAAAATAAAGTTTATAAAAATCCTAGATGCACAACTACACATCTATAAATGGTATTTAAATACTTATCGTATCTTTACTCTGCAAATAATAACACAATGATGCTTACAAAGCTAGATATACCAATGTTTAAGGTGCTATTTTATGAGACTTCAGTTAGTGATAATTTCATGATTTAGAGACTCTCTTTATGCTACTTTCTAATAAATAGAGGCATCTTCACAATTTATTTTCTTGTGTAATTTTTTCTAATAATGCTTGGCATCCTTCTACGGCTAAGTCATAGGTTTCTTGAAAATCCCCTGTATAATAAGGGTCGGGTACGTCTTTTCGGTGGCTTGTTAAATCTAAAAAGCGAAAAATCTTCGGTGACTCTGAATTGCCCAACATAGTGTGGATATTACGAATATTACTACCATCCATTCCAACAATATAATCAAATTGCTCGAAATCAATCTTTTGTAATTGGCGTCCTTTCATCCCTACCGTCGAAACCCCATACTCTCGAAGCTTGTCCTGCGTACCACGGTGTGGCAGTTCCCCAATATGCCACGCACTTGTCGCGGCAGAATCCACTTCAATGGCATCACTTAGATGTGCTTTCCCTATTAAATCACGCATCACTGCTTCGGCCATTGGTGAACGACATATATTACCTAAACAAACGAAAAGTACTCGAATCATGTCACTGTCCTCCTACGACAAAACACTCAAAATCACATGATTTTGAGTGCTTACTTTTTACTTTTTCTCTGCTGCAATCCGCTGATGTAACTCTTCAGTCAGCGCAATTAGTTCATGCTCTAAATGATTCATAAATTCCTCACGTCCGTCTTTACCCTTACCTGTTACATAAAAAGGTTCACCATAAATTAAATAGCCCTTGCCACGCTTAAATACATCGCCGGCATTACGTGCACCAACGTAAGCGGCTGGAACAATTTGCGATTTTGACAACTGTGCAATCGTAATTGCACCTTGCTTTAAATCGGCCCCTTCCGAATTACGTGTACCAGATGGGAAAATCCCAACAATTTTTCCCTCTTTTAATAACTGTGAAGGAATTTTAATGACACTCGGTCCTGGATTATCACGATCAACTGGGAAGGCATTCAAATGGCCAATAAGCCAGCCAAGGCCTTTTATATCAAATAACTGCTTTTTTGCCATGAAATGAATTTCTCGTGGATACATCGAAACACCTAAGTTTAAAATATCAACATACCCTGTATGTGTACAGGCAATAATAAACCCATCATCCTTTGGTAAGTTCTGCTCCTCATACACACGAGCTTTCGAGCCCATTAACTTTAATATTATCTTGACGAGGCTTGCTACAAATTTATACACTGTCTCATTCCTATCTTATTGAATAGTTACCACTATTGTAATCGAAAAGACTAGTATACTGCAATTAGGTAAACAAAATTAGACCTTTCCCACTAACACATCGACATCAATTGTTATTTCATTTAGTATAATTCTTGCTTCCTCTGATTTATGCCAGCCCATCGGTGTCATTTCGAGGAGTGCAGGAACCAGCTCTGAAGTGAGTCTAACAGAATAGGTAACACGCTCAACCATCACATCCGCAAAACTTTCTCTAAAACGTTCTACCGTTTGTTCATTCGAATACGTTTCTTTAGCTGAATCAGCATATAGCTGTGTGCGAAGCTCTTGTAAATAACCACTTTGCGGTACAACTTTTATCACGCAGCCACCTGGTACTAGTAGTCGCTTAAATTCCTCATAATTCGCTGGCGATAAAATATTTAAAATAGCATCAAAGTTTGTTTTTGCAAATGGACTCTTCGCTAAATCGCCAACACACCAAATTTGCTCTGGATAATGTCGAGCTGCGGCTAGAATACCTTCCTTTGCGATATCAATTCCAATGCCGATACCTCCCTTATGCGCCATAATGCGGGCTAAATGTGAGCCCTCACCACAGCCAGTATCCAGTACTGTTTCCGCAGTAGCAATTAGATTTCTAATTTTTTCTTCAAGTAAATCGTACATACCACTATCAATAACAGCTTTGCGAGATTCAAAAAGATCCTTACTATATTTTGAAGCAGCGCCATGTGTCAGCATATTAACATAGCCTTGCTTGGCAATATCAAAAGAGTGATGCATTGCACACTCCAGTCTTCCTTGTTCATGCACCTTCATAGGCTCTTGACAAATTGGGCAAGCGAATAGCATGATATTTTTATTCGTCAATTCCGCTCCGGCCGCTCGTTTAGATAATGCTCCCATTTAATTCGCCTCCTTGTGCTCTGTTGGTGAAACGAGTGCGAAACGCTCCCATTTCCGACTTTTCCATCTAAAGTATACGATAATTGCTCGCATCCATTCATCCGCTGAAATAGCTAACCAAATCCCTATTAATCCCCAGTCTAAAACGAATACAAGCAAATAGCCAAGCGGTAGACTCATACAGACCATTGATAGGAAACCAATTTTCACAGGAAATCTTGCATCGCCTGAGGCACGTAATGAATTAATGACAACAATATTCATTGTACGTCCTGTTTCAAGCAAAATACTCAATACTAAGACAGACGCCCCAATAGCAATGATTTCAGGATTATCCGTAAAAATGCCCATAAGCTGTTTACGGATAATCGTCACAACTCCCACCATTATTAATGTGAAAATAAAAGCTGCCCGTACACTTGACCACAGCTGATGGTACGCTTCATCCTTCTTGCCAGCACCTACATTACGACCTATGATAATCGCTGTCCCTGTACCAATTGCAATAGCAAATAAATACGTAAACATAGAAATATTCATAGCATATTGTCTTGCCGCAAGGGTTTCAGCTCCTAAATACGTAGCATAGTAAAGGAATATAATTTGACAGAACTGATATAGCACCTGCTCAAAAGCTGACGGTAAGCCGATATTTAATATTTTCCGGACATATTCTTTTGAATAGGTGAAGTAATATTCAATCTTTACACGAACCTCCATCACTTGATACAACAGCCATAAAAACACGATTACTGCGAGTCCACGGCTAATAACAGAGGAAATAGCAGCACCTTTTACTCCTAACTCTGGTAACCCTAAATTACCGAAAATTAAGCCATAATTTAATACAACATGGAGCACGTTCATGCCAAGGGAAACATACATCGTTTGCTTTGTCCAACCATGTACACGAATCACTGCTGCTAACGCATTGATAATTGCTTGTAAAAAAATAAAACTACCAATAATAACTAAATAGCTCTGGGCATAAGCCAAGACATCGCCCTTTAAATTCATCATTGACATTAAGTTGCTGGCACCAAAAAAGAACACGACACTCATAATTAGTCCTACGCATAAATTCATGGTCACTGCCAATGCTGAAATCTTTGCCGCCTCAAAGTAACGCTTTGAACCTAGATACTGCGACACAACAATCGAAGCACCGTTTCCGACAACTTCAAGTATTAAAATTGCAATATGAATATATTGATTGGCCGCGCCAACACCTGATACAGCATTATCAGATAAAGCACTAAGCATAAACGTATCGGCCAGCCCCATTAGCATAAATAAAAAAACTTCTAAAAAAATCGGCCACGTTAAATGAAATAAACTCAAATGGTCAGCCGTTTTTTTCTCTCTAATCGTACTTGCCAAGCCTTGTCACTTCTCTCTCTACATTACATAAAAATCTATTGTATCTTATCATAGATTTCTCTGCTGTAAAGAATAATACGGTGAGAATGAGTAGCAAAATCTGTCGCAATATTCCTCAGTGAGCTCAAATACAAAAACGCTTCGACTCGTGAAAGTTAACAAAAAAAATCCCTCTCACAAAGCTCGTGTGAAAGGGTGACTTATTAACTTAAGCAATTAGCTTGTAATTGTTGACGTTTGTCTTTCGTTAGACCCAACTCTTGCTCTAAAAAGGCTGTCTTTGAGCCATAACGTACATCCATTGCATCGAATGCTGCTTGTAAATAATCTTCTCGTGCAGACATTAATGCATAGAACTGCTGTAATTCACGATCATTAAAATCCTTCTGAATAGTCTGGGCCATACGATCTACCATCGGGCGTAAAAGTGCATTCGTATCTAAATAATCTTGCATAATAATCTCCTCAGGTACATCTAAGGCTAATAAAATCAGCGCACCACCTATACCTGTTCGATCCTTCCCGACTGCACAATGATGGACAAGCCCTAAATTTTCAGGATTTTGAATCGTTGTGATTAATTGTTTAAACGAAGCATTATTAAAAGGCATCTGCGCATAAAATTCGCAGAACATTTCTGGACTTACAACTTTATAGAAATTTTGCCCGCCAGTATTCGTAGGCATTTCAAAAGCATGGTTCCCCTTGGCAGGAATTTGTATATACTTCGCATTTGGAAATGTCGGATTAGGGTTGTTCTGCGCCTCATGTTTGTCCCGATAATCAAAAATCGTTTTCACACCTAGTGTCTCAAAACGTTCTTTATCCGCCAACGTCATTTTTCCAAGTGCTGCCGAACGATAGATCAAGCCTTTTTTGACAGTACGCCCATCCTTTGTTTTATAGCCACCCATATCGCGGAAATTATAGACTGCTTCAAACGGAATAACCTTCATGTCAAACTGTGTCATCCACTACGCCTCCCTTATATTAGCAATCACCTTATCCTCTATTCTATAGAACCAATAAGGATAATACCAATTTTCACACTAATGCATTTCTGCACACAGCAATGCCTTTTCAGAATCACTAAACATCTATGCGTACGTAAAAACGGCTTCTAAAAGTAAATGCTGTGTGCACGCCAGCCGATCGGTGCGCTGCTGAACCTGAGCAGTTCTCGCCTTTACCCGAGCGCTTCTCGTCATTTCCTGATGTAATTGGGGCGGGGTATGATTCATAACATATCAAAAAGCCGTCCTAACTTATGGGACGGCTTTAAAAAGTCTTCAATTATTGAAATAACTCAGGATAGACAACTTTGGCTACTAGCTCAACCGCTTCGCCGATACGTGGACCAGGTCGACTGGATATATCAGCATCTATATAAAACACAACTTTGTTTTGAATGGCTGTAATCGTATTCCAACCATTGCGTGCAATGATTTCTGCCACAGGGTCTTCGCCGTAATTTACAGTTGTTAGAATGACTTCAGGGTTTTTAGCAATGACGTTTTCCTCAGAAACCTTTACCCAATCCTTTTTGTCAGCAAATACATTGTTCACTTTAGCCGCATTTAAAATTTCTTGTTGGAATGTACCTGAACCTGCTGTATAAATCTCTGGCTTCGGACTAATTTCCAAGTAAACATTTTTTTGTTTTTCTACATCTTTTACTTTTGCTTGAACATCAGCTATTTTAGCCTTGATGTCTTCATTTAGTTGATCACCTTTATCCTCAACACCCATGACAGTAGCAATTTGTTCAATATCTCCATAAACATCTTCAAATGAAGCTGCTGATTTAATAACAAATACTTTCACACCTGCATCTTCAAGTCCTTTTAACGCATCAACTTTACCATCAGTAGTGTAAGCAATCACCACATCCGGTTTTAATGACACAATGCGCTCGCTATTAAACGTCATAGAATCTGAAACACGTTCAATGTTCTGTGCTTCTGCTGGATATGTATCATATTCTGTAGCGCCTACGATTTTATCACCCGCACCTAATGCAAATAAAATTTCTGTATTGCTTGGCTGTAAAGACACAATAGTTTTTGGTACAGCATCAAATGTCACTTCTACACCACGATCATCTGTCACTTTATAGCCTGTTTCTTCAGCTGTATTTACTTCCTTCGATGTGTCCCCACTTTTCGCTTCATCAGTTGTACCGCAACCTACTAGGACAAGCGCTAACATTAAAATCGAAAGCCATTGAAAATTAACGAATTTCTTCACTTCACTCAATCTCCTTTTTCTTTTTCATTGGGTATGATTTACTTATAAACGGAATTTCAGCAATTCCTGCCTGTTGATTCATGTATACAGCCATAACGAAAAATACATTGGCCAGTAATCCTAAATAATCGAAAAGAATGGCTGGTACTTCTCGCTCCTCTGACACTTTGTGCAAGGCACGGTATGATTTTTTTGCTTCACTTCGACATAGATGAAGTGCAGCGGCAGCCTCCGTCCCTTGTGGTAAAACAAAGTTTTGAATTTCATCTCTAACATGTTCAACGTAAAAATCATAACGATCGCTCAGCCATGCTAAATCTCCATCAGTTACAGCTAATTTGCCACGTACTGAACCATTCACATGATAAGCCATTGGCAAAATTGCCATCAAATCGACCGCAACAACCTCAACTGTTTCTTTCTTTACAGCAGCCAAGGCTACGCCCACATGCGTTGTTAGGCTATCTGTTCGAATCTCATAATCGACCGTCGATACTTTTTCACGCATAAACGGATAACATGAATAACGCGCATCTTTTTTCAATCCTGAAACCCCACTTTCTTTCGTGAAAATATTCCTACTGGATTTGAGCTAAACGTGCATAAAAAAAACGCCCTCCCCCATTAATAGTGGAACGACGAAAATGCATAAGTAGCGTCGCTGTGACACGACATTGCCTATGTATTTGCCGCATATCCTCCTAACTTCCGAAGAGTACTTATACGCTCAAATAAAGATCGGTCTCCTGGCTTGTACAGTTCACTACCTTGTATGTAGCTATGTTATCATAATAACCTTCCCATCTACTAAAGTTATGAATCTTCGACAGTGGCTTATTTTTATGATTTTTTCTGCACTTACAGTTGCGGAAACAGCTCCGGTTTTACACCGAATTCCCGATTATGCTATGGACTAGCACCCTTATTCTGCAAGAATTATTCACTTGTAAAGCAGTTTATCATAGATTGTGATGAAAAAGTAGTTGCGAAATTGCAGAAAACTCGCTCAAAAACATACAGAACCTAGCACTATTTCCACATAACGATTAGCTATTTGTAGTTCTCCCCTGAAAATTCTATAATAATTACTGACTATAATATTTTTTCGATAACTTGTTCAATATCTAGTTGTGAATCAGTCGGTTCAAAGCGCGCAATCGTTTTACCATTGCCATCTACTAAGAACTTTGTAAAGTTCCAGCGAATATTACGACCATCTAAAAAACTAGGTGCTATTTGGAAAATAGCTTGCGCCAACATTTTTTCTTGCATATTTGCCTTCCCAAATTCGCGAAAACCCACTTCATGTTTTAAATAATTGAATAACGGATGTGTCGTCTCACCGTTTACTTGCACTAATTCAAAAATTGGGAACGTCACACCGTAGTTAATCTTGCAAAGTTGTGTTGTTTCCTCGCCATCTTCAGGATTTTGATTGTCAAATTGATCACAAGGAAAACCTAAAACAACGAAATTATTCTCGCCATATTTTTCATACATTTTTTGCAAATCCTCAAGCTGATAGGTAAAACGACATTGGTTTGCTGTGTTGACAATTAGCATAGGCTTTCCACGATAGGTTTCCATTGATAAAATTTCACCATTTGGCTTTTTCACTAAATAATTATAAATACTCATTTTTTAAACCCCTTTTATATTTTTTATGATTATAGCAATAAACCCTATTTTCTCCAATAAAAGAGGTTTAACATAAAAAAATAGCCATTACGCTTGTTTAACGAATGGCTGTCTTATATTTCTTTTTATATTTTGCATCTTGCTCTTCTTCAATTAATCTCTGTGCAATTTCCAATAGCTTCTTGTCGCTTGTGGCATCAAACAACTTTTTAAAGGATACAATAATATCATATCGAATGAGTGTCGAATGTTTCTCATCAATACATGTTTGGAATCTTTTTGCTAAATACGAAACAACTAAATCCCTTTGCACCTGTCCCGCAAGACCAATTTGCCAAATTGCTTGCAGACTATGTCTAGCTGTTACGGTTTTATCATCATATGTTACTGCCCAGATTTTCAAAAAATCTTCTAATACACGTTCTTCTGGATCACTTTTTGCCGCCAATGCGCATAAAAACTGTACTGCCCGCGCACGTACATGTCCATCTTTATATGTAAGGGCTTGAACGAGCTGCTCCCAGACTGCGTATGTCCAATCAACTGGTTCTTGCATAATTTTCATCAATTCTTCGTAAGACTCGAATTGGATTTCACGGTCATGCTCTGTTAATTTACTAAAAAGTTGCAAAATCTCTTTTTCCATGATTCATCCCTACCTTTATTCTGTCAGAACGTTATAAAATTTTAAATTTTTTATGTTACACTTAACTTAATTTATAGCAAGAAGGAGAGTTTATGAATAAATCTATTACCCGAAAGTTGATTTTACGAACGCTTGTGATTATATGTCTAATAGTTGCGGCATATTTTATCATACCAGTCTCCGTGCCTATTATATTGGCGGGGATTACGGCTTTTTTCTTAGAGCCAATAGTTATGTTTTTTAAACGTAAGTGGAAAATGTCACGTAAAATTGCAGTCGCCTTCATTTACATAATGAGCGTTATCTTTATTTCTATTATTTGTTACTTTACTATTACACAGCTCATGTCGCAAATAATAGTTATTTCTAAGCAAGCTCCCTATTATATTTCCAAAATATCGGAAATGTGGCTTCACATGCAAGATAACATTTCTAAATATACCGAAGACTTCCCCGATGAAGTGAGTATATCACTTCAAAATACGACGATGGATTTCATTAAGAAAATTGAAGAATCTTTTCTAAACTTCTTTAATTATACCAAAGTTACCGCATTCTTTTCTGAAATTCCAAGCCTCTTTATTAGTCTTCTCGTATATATGATTGTTTTATTTTTATTTATGCTAGATTTACCAAAATTAAAACAGATAACTTACAAATATTTAAAGCCATCTACCGCAAAAAAAATGAAAATAATCTCGAATCGCTTAAAAGACGCATTTTTTGGTTTTATGAAGGCACATCTACTCGTTAGCTTTATAATTGGAGGTGTCACACTTGTTGGACTTCTTTTTATTCAGCCAAAATATGCGATTACTATGACTTTTATCATTTGGCTTATCGACATTATTCCATTCCTTGGATCAATTATTATTTTGGCACCTTGGGGGCTTTATCATTTATTGATGGGAAACACCTCCATTTCTGTTCAATTATTCATCTTAGCAGTTATTTTACTCATTATTCGTCGAGTAGTCGAGCCTAAGATGATGGGAGATCATATTGGTTTGTCTACTTTACCAACATTAATAGCCATGTTTATCGGACTTCAGCTATTTGGTATTATCGGTTTGCTGACTGGACCATTTTTTATTATTTTATTCTTTGCTTTAAAAGAAACAGGTATTATCAAGTTTAATTTCAAAATTTAAGATATAAAAACGCACAAGTGGCCTTTAATTGCGGTGAGCGTTGGTCAGCAATTTTTAGCACGAATGTCTTGACTTGAATAAAGAAATTTATATTTTCGAACCTTTAAAAAAGGCCATCTTTGTAATTTACTCTACAAAGATGACCTTTTTGCTATTTAAATCGTCTATAAAATAGTAGGATTATTGAATGCGACCAAAGCCTACTAAATATTGATTCCACCAATCAAGTGATTCGATGACAACACCTTTGTTTTGAGCGTCAATCATCGTGTTGTTGCCTAGGTAAATACCGACATGTGCTACGCCTGAACCATAGCTGAAGAATACTAAGTCACCTACACGTGCTTCACTTGCAGAAATGCGTTGTGTTGCTAAATATTGCTGGGATGCTGTACGTGGTAATGAAACGCCTGCTTGCTTGTATGACCATTGTACAAGACCCGAACAGTCAAAGCCTGTTGACGGATTGCTACCGCCCCATACGTAACTACGACCTAAAAACTGTTTAGCTGTTGAAATAGCATCACCTGAAGAAGCTGTGCCTGAACCTGAACCAACAACGATTGATTGCGGTTTACCACCACCATTATTAGTTGTTTGCATTACAGGTGTAGCTGATTGAAGTGCACGTAAACGAGCCGCTTCCTCTTCAGCTGCTTTACGTTCCGCTTCTAAGCGTTCCTCTTCTTGTTTAGTAGCAATTTGAGCCTTTAACGCAAGTGATTTTGCTTCGTTTTCAGCTTTTTTAACTTCCATTTCGCTTTCTTTTTGTTGAAGCGCTTGGAATTGCGTTTGTAATTCTTTTTGTTTTTCATCTAAAGTTGCTTTTTGTTCTTCTAATTTTACTTTATCTGCCTCTTGTTGATTGACCAATTCTTGGTCAGCATCCATTAATGTTTTAACCGCTACGACACGGTCCATTAAATCTGCAAAGCTTTTCGCTTCAAGGACTACGCTTAAATAAACCCCTACTGTGTTATCCTGCGCTTGGTATGCAGCCATACGTTCATTTAAAATAGCAGAACGTTGCTCGATACGCTTTTCTGTTTCCACGATACTAGCATCAACTTCTTTAATTTCTGCTTGTACTTGGTTAAATACTTTAACTTTTTCATCAATATCGTTTTGCAGATCTGTCAACTCTGCCTCTAATTTTTTAACTTCTGCATCAATCTGAGCTTTTTTCTCAATCATTTGTTGAGAAGTTTCTTCTGCATGTACTTCGGTTGGTTGTACTGTATTAAATAATAAGCCGCCCGCAAGTGCTAATGTTAGCACCATCGACTTACGCCATTTATTGCGCTTCCCCACTAAACTTCATTTCCCTTCATCCATCAATTTCGCTCTCGGTGTTCTATGTAATCACTTGAACGATTTCTATTATATTCAAATTTATATTTATACTTTTATTAGCCTTTTAAAGTTTAGCATTAATAGCATAACTTTTATACTATTTCTCGTCGTTTTAATAGTTTAGTAAAACTCGAAACATTTTTGTAATATTATCGAAAACACTTAATTCTTCTACAACAAACAACTATATACTGCAACAACACTTATTTAGCTCCTCTCACGACAACTAACCAATACGTATTTGTAATGGTTTTGTAATATACGCTCATCTAATTATTAGTAAGTAAAAAAAGGCAGGGGCATTTTCCCCCTACCTATTGTTTCATTGAACGTAATGCTTGAATGGAGAGCCGTACTAACAGGATTGCACACAAGAACAATCCTAAGTACGCTGCTGTATTTAAGTAAACCGCATAGGAATCATGTATAAATTGCGAGATAGCTAATAGCGCTACGGAAATAATGCCAAACGTAATACCAACTAGTAATAGGACAAAACGCGAAAACAACTGCGTTATAAAACGGGCATTATGTTCATCTGAAAAAATATCATGATGTAATATTATTTTCCCGCTTTCGACTCGTTGAATGAGTTGATCCACTCTTCTTGGCATTTTTCGTAATGTCGGAATTAACATCGATAGCTCTTCTTGCACACGTTCCTTTGTAGCCATTGGTTCTTTAAAAGGCTTTAAAAATGCTGCGCGCATATAGGAGGAAGAAAAATCTTTTGCCTCTGTGAAAATATCAAATTGCGCATCTATGATTCTTAACGTACCATCTAACGTCACTAATGATCGAAGCGCCAGTCCGACAGAGGGATAAAACGCAAGGCCGAAATCACGTACAACGGTAAATAACGAATGGATCAATTCTTCAGTTGGAATACGATCGACATAAGAAATCTTTAGCAATATTTGATCGATTGCTTGCTCCATTCTTGACCGTTCTGCATGAGCAGCATTTTCTACTAATAGCATTAAGCCGTCATATAAGATACTCGAATCGTTTTGCTGAATACCCATTAAAAATAGCTTTAAGCCTTCTTGTTGAGTAGCGCCCAAACGACCGACCGCTCCGAAATCGAGCAAAATCGGCGCACCATCCTTCTCATCAATGTAAATATTGCCTGGATGCGGATCTGCATGAAATATACCAGAAAAAAGCATTTGCTCAAAAAATGAATACAGAACCGTCTGTGCAAACTGCTTCGGATCTATTGATAACCGTCTAAATTCTGCTGCGCCTTCTGATACACTTTTTCCACGTACGTATTCCATGACAATTATATCTTCATCACTGTATTGTGTATAAACTTTAGGAATTCGCACCTTATAATCACTTTTCGCAAGCGCATTGGTCACCTGTAATGTATTGCGTACCTCAATGTCTAAATGAATTTCCTCACGTAAACCATCGGCAAATCCACCAGCCAACTCTCGAAAACCAAGTGACTCTGCCCATGTTGACTTACTTGTCAGCCAGTTCGCAAATTCCTCTAATATATCCAGATCATCACGCATTATGCCTTTCACTTCTGGACGCAGTAGTTTCACCACAACTTCATCGGAATTTTTCAGTCGTGCCTTATGTACTTGTCCTATAGATGCTGCCGCTAAAGGTTCCATATGAAAAGTAGTGAATACCTCTTCTACAGGCTTTGGAAGAGAATATGCCAAAATCTTTGTCACTTGCTCAGGTTGCAATGGCCTTACACTATGCTGTAGCCGCTCTAGCTCATCAATGAATATGGGCGAAAACAATTCTTTGCGTGTAGATAATACTTGACCAAATTTGATGAATATTCCACCACACTGCTCTAATGTCGTTCTTAGTGCTATTGCAAGCTCCTTCTCATTTTCGCGCTGTCTTGCATATTTAATTGTTTGTACAACCCCGTTTGTGACTGCTATTTTTAATACTTGACGTAATCGCTTTTGCTGACGCCAGTAGCTTCGTAATCTTAATAGAATCGACCGCTGACCGTTTCGTCGTTCTCCACCGGCAATACCACTCGAATCAAAGAGTTCAAATACAAGGTAAAGCAGCATGGAAATAAGTAGCATGCTACCTATCCAAATAAGCGTACTCACCTCTGTCACAGTTTGCATCATCGATTCCGATAAAAAGTCTGTATGACGCAAGTATGAATACCAGTAAACAAAGGACGTGAGCGTCACACTAATAACAACAGATAGCACTCTTCGTACAAAATTAATACTCGAACCTATTAAACGACCACTGACAAAGTAAATGATTCCCGAAGCAACTATGATTTGAATCAGAAACTTCACAAAAATCAACAGTGCCACCCCCCGTTGTTTCTTCCTAATACTGCTAGTATAACAAATTCATGCATGTACTTTCTTTTACTAGCCTCAAGTTAGTAAACAATAAGTGAAATCAACAATCATTTTATGCATTACAGCCATTGTTTCGTACAGCCATTAGCACAAAATCAGTTATTCGGTCATTCTCAGCTAGTGGATGAAGCTGGGGTTCGAGGACTAGTAAGAAAAAAGAATATCAGGTTGGACCTTCCACTAGGCGAGCTTTCGTGAACGTATAAACGACATCCCAAAGGTGGACCCAGTTATATGCACTGTTAATCTAGTCAGCTTAGTTGTAACGCCGTTATGACTGTACAAAATAGTGGTTACTCACTAACCGTCTATAAGGTAGCAGCAGCATCCCTAGGCATTTGCTTAGACGTGTACTTTAGTGACGAGACAACAAATTGTTTACAGCATATAACTTCACATAATATGAAAGGGATGCCGCCATATAGCAGCATCCCTTTCGTTTAATTCGTTGAAAGCACTTGCTCCCAATCAATCGTGTTATTTTTCACTTGATCTCGTTTATCTTTGTCCATAATATCGTTCGGACGGCCACCTTTTGGCCAATCTTTATCATGATTTGCCCATTCCGGTCGATCCTGCGTTAAAATATATGCCGCTAAATCGGAAGCATCTTGATCTGTTAAGGTACCTCCTGCTCCAACCGGCATGTTATTTTGAATATAACCAGCCATTTTGGTCATACGTGCCATACCCGCACCATCATTAAAGGAATTTTCACCCCATAATGCTGGACCTGAATTTGCTCCAGTACCTGAGCCATCTGCAGCATGACAAGCGATACAAGACTGTGCATATAGTTCCTCACCATTTGCTACATCCGGAATAGGAACACTCTTCATATTACTCGTACCAGCCCATTCACGTTCTGCCCCTATTGGAACACCTTTTGAAATATATGCAAAGTACGCTACCATCGCTTCCAACTCGTCACTATTCATTTCGAATTTTTTGCCATTCATGCTTCGTACCATACAGCCATTAATTCGTTCTTCAATCGTGACAATACTTCCTGAGCGACCAATGTATTGCGGATAATTTGCCATAACACCTACTAAAGAAGAAGCTTGTTCATCATAACCTGCACCTGCATGACAACTTGTGCAAGATAATTGATTACCAACGTATTCATCTGCAGCAACATGTGTATTATTCACAAGCTCATAGCCATATAAAATCGCTTCTTTCATAGGTCCATCTGGCACTTCTTCGATACTAGGTGGTGCGTAGACAACTTTCTGAGAAGCTGCTGTTGTCGGTACTTGTGTTTGTACCGTTGCATCTTCTGTTTCTCCATTCGCATCACCTAAGATTTTATCGCTTACGACTGCTCCCACAAAAAGTGAACCAGCTATTAATACCGTTCCTGCAATCCCCGTTACTATAGCTTTCATCTTTCATACCCCCCTCTGTATCATTAACTTTACTTTAGCAAAATAATGTATTTTTGGATGTGATTTTTCTCACACCCCCTAATATTTGAACCTTATATACAACAAAGTTGGATAAAAACGGAAGTATTTAATGTGCTATAACAGAAAAACCTAGACTTAATACCCCTTTACGTATATTTATTTTTATGCCAAAAAACCGAGTACATTGCTGTACCCGGTTGCCAACATTCCTTTAAAGTTTACAGCCATCCTTACACGCCAATTTTCCATTACCAACCATCTTCACCGAAGACTTTAAGCCAACCATTTCAGCTGTCTGATGCAATGTGCGTACGAATACTTCATTCGGCTCTGCTCCTTTGATTCCATAACGATTTTCAAATACAAAGAACGGTACACTTTGTACACCAATTTGCTGCGCATCGTAACGATCCTTATGCAATTCCTCCATAAAAGCATCACTCGAAGAAAGCACTTCTTTTGCTTCAGCAATGTTTAAGCCTAAGTTTTTGATAATTGCTAGCAAAACAGCCTCATCATTTAAATCCTTACCTTCAATAAAATAGGCAGCCATCAAGGCTTCATTATAATCCACGTCTTTGCTATACTGCTTTGTCCATTTCGCTAAGCGATGCGCATTTTCTGTGTGCGCCGTTTTTATTTCATCATAATTATAGGCAAGTCCCACTTCCTTTGCTCGCTCTACAATACCGGCAGTCATTTGCTTCACTTCTTCCAGTGTCACCTGGTGATGAGCCATCCAATACTCATAAAAGTTTTGACCTAGCTCTTTTGGTGCCTCCGGAGCGATCCGGAACGCTTTAAATTCTATCTCTACTTGGCCAGTATACCCAGCCTCTTCAATCGCTCGCTCAAATTCTTTCTCCCCTATATAGCAAAAAGGGCAGGAGAAATCAGAAAATATTTCAATTTTCATTGGAACCTCCCTATAAAATATCTATCCAAATCTTCATAGTCGTTGCCGAAATAAGTATGGCTAAAATCCATTGCAATACCTTCGTATTCATACTTTTCCCCGCATTTGCTCCTAATGGTGCAGCAATTAAACTAGCCACAATCATTATCGCTGCTGGATAATAATCGACTTGCCCTGTCATTAACTTGCCAATTGTTCCACCGATGGATGAAATAAAGGTTATTGCTAAACTTGATGCAATCGTCATGCGCGTAGGAATCCCTAATACAATAAGCATAATCGGGACAAGCAGGAAACCACCCGCCGCTCCGACAATTCCTGAACCAATACCAACGACAAAGGCTAGAGATGCAGCTAATGCTTTATTAAAACTTATGTCATTCATTGGCTTATCATCAATTTGCTTTTTCGAAATAAACATCATGACTGTCGCAATCAGTGCTAGTAAACCATAAACGACATTAACGCCTGTCTCCGATAAAAACTGGGAGCCATAACTACCAACAAAGCTACCGGCTAAAATAGCCCCTCCCATATAAATAATGAGCGATTTATTCAAATAGCCACCTTTACGGTAAGCCCACACTCCAGCAATCGAAGCAAAGAGTACTTGCACAGCACTAATACCCGATACCTCATGTGCTGTAAACGCTGATAAACCTAGTAAAGGTGGAATGTATAATAACATTGGATATTTAATAATCGAACCACCAATACCTAGCATCCCTGACACAAATGAACCTACAAAACCAATTAAAAATATAGTAATAATCCATGTTACATCCATTTATTTTTCCTTCTTTCTTTTGTGTGAGTGCCAGGCACGCACACTACGCACACAATTTAGCCACCTATCTTACTGCACAGCGATTAGGGCCAATTTCCATTTCCGTTTGCTCATCTTGTGCTGGTGTGATTTTACCCATATTCACTTGACGAATTTCTTGATATGCATGCGGTTGTGGTGGTAAATTATCCGTTACAACGCTACGGAACTTTGCCTCATCCTCAATAGTTAAGCCATGGTTTTCAGCAAACAATTCACCGAGACGTTTGGCCACTGCACCATCTTCATTTAACTCATCAATGATCATAAAGTGAGCAGGTAACACAACTAAATCATCCGAAAGTTCGCGGTAACGCTTATAAAGCGTTTCACGTAAATCCCCAACCCAGTCTGCTGCAAGACCAGCTAAATCTGGACGTCCAATTGAATCGATAAATAAAATATCACCCGTCAACAAATAGTTACTGTCGACAACAAACGAAGTTGAACCAATTGTATGCCCTGGCGAATAAATTGCACCCACATCAATTCTAGCTGCGCCAATTTGTACCGTAGTACCATCTACTAACGGGGTAAAATCAAACACAACCTCTTCTGCATCTTTCGGAGGTAGATAATACGTCGCACCTGTTGTCGCTGCGATATGACGCCCTCCCGAAATATGATCAGCGTGTAAATGCGTATCAAATACATGCTTAATTTTTACGTTTTTCTCATTCGCAAAGTTTGTAAATACTTCTGTGAAACGAACAGCGTCAATAATTGCTGCCTCGCCCTCAGAGATTATCATATAAGAAAGACAACCTTTACCTAAACGCACAAATTGATAAAGCTCACCGCCACCTGTTAAATCGCCTACTTTTATCGGCTCTAAATATTCACTCCACGTTTTCATACCGCCAGCCAAATAACTGGCTCTTAGCCCCGCTTCCGCTAACATATCGGCAACCATCAGCGACGAGCCTTCTTTCGCACAAACAACTAATACATCTTTGTCAGTCGGGATTTTTGCTAAAATACCTTCTACACCGTCTAATAGCTCGAAATACGGAACATTAAGGTACTCAAACTTATGTCCATCAATTTTCCAATCCTCAAATGCATCCGCATTTCGTACATCTAAAATAAATAATTCTTCATTATTAATTACTTTTTTCGCTACATCCGCAGCGCTCCATTGTTGTACTGTCACTGAATGTACCCCCTCAGGTATTGTTTTTCTGATTTTTTTAGCGGGAAGGACAAGCCTCTCCGCTAATTTTTATATACACGAAAATTAAAACGTTAAAGATGGGGCTGCATCTTTAGCAAATTCTAAAAATGTTACAGCACCTCCAACCTCAATACCAGCTACAAAATCGTCTGTTGTTAAGCCCATTACATCCATTGTCATTTGACACGCAATAAATTTTACACCTAACTCCTGCGCCATCTCTACTAACTGCGGTATGACAGGGACATTCGCTTTTGCAAAGCCTTCAGCGAAATGTTCTGTTCCGTCAGGCATTGGTAGTGCATGCATACCTTGTTTATGAATTAATTTTAACCCTTCAAACGTAAAGAAGATGGCAACTTCCTTGTCAGAAGCCGCTGCTGCTGTTGCGATATTGAATACCTTATACGCGTCAAAGAGACCACCATTACTTGCAATAATTGCTACTTTGTTTGACATATTAAATTCCCCCAATTAGATAGTTTTTATTAGTTCGCCCGTCCAAGCTGTCATACCTGGAAGTACGTTATAAACCTTTGTAAAACCATTTGCAACAAGCTTTTGCGCCGCGAAATCGCTACGCTTTCCTGTACGGCAAATCACATATATCTCTTGTTCTTGGTCAAGCTCATAGATACGTGCTTCAAGATCACCCAGCGGAATAGATTTTGCTCCAGCAATATGACCGAAAGCGAACTCCACCTCTTCACGCACATCTAGGATAAGCCCGTTTTTTCCAACCATTTCTGCCAACTCAATTGTCGGTTCAAACGCTTTTCCAACTACCGTATCATTTACGCATTTACGAATATAATGCTTTAACACAGCATCCTCTTCCGTTGTACCAATGTATTGATGTCCTACAGTTTCCGCCCATGCAGCAATATCCGCCTTAGAGCCTTTATCTGTTGCTGATACTTCTAAAATCTGACCATCTACTAAATCAACCATCGCCTTCTTTGTTTTTACAATAGGCATAGGGCACGATAACCCTTTTGCATCTAGCTGAAAATCTGCTTTAATACGCATAACTTCCTCCTTATACCTATACAGGTATTGTTTTAGGCAAAAAAATATAGAGTGGCGCAAAGAAAATCTCCCCCGCAAACCTCTTACTGCACTTCACCCTCCCAGGCAAGCATGCCCCCAATCATATTTGTGACATCAAAGCCCCGACTTCTTAAATATTGAGCTGCCCTACCACTACGAGCACTTGAACGACAAACCATTACATACGCTTCATTTTTATTTAACTCATGCATACGGAATTCCAATAAGCTCAGCGGAATATGAATGATGCCTGGGATATGACCGGATTCCACTTCATCTAGTTCACGTACATCGACCAGTTTTAAAACTCGCCCCTGTTCTAACGCTTGTTGTACTTCTTTTGCTGAAATCTCTTTCATGATACCAACCTCCTAATAAGCGCTCATGCCTCCACGAACATTTGTTACACGCTCAAATCCTTGTTTCTTTAGTTGCTTACAGGCTTGACTACTACGCATACCACTTTGACAAATAACAACAATTTCTTTGTCCTTTGGTAATTTATCAAAGTTAGAGCCTAGTGGGATATTTTTAAATTGTGGAATATTGCGTCCCTTGTACTCAGCTGGTGTTCGCACGTCCACAAAAATTTTGTCCTTTTCGTTCAACATATTTTTTAATTGTGCTGCAGATATTGACTGGACACCTTTTGTCGGCTTCATTCGCCAAACCAAAAATGCAATAACGATAACAATGATAATCCATGTTTCCAAGTGATAGCTCCTCTCAATCACATACTATAAAGGGTATATTAAATTCATCTGCTTTTCACGACTAAATCCATCGCTTCTTGAATAGCAAAATTCACCTTCTCCGAATCTCCTTCAGCAGTCGCTACACAATTCAACAAGTTCTCGCTGACAATGACGCCAATAGTCCGATCAACTGCTGAACGTACGGCAGATAGCTGTGTAATAACATCCTTACAGTTTTGCCCATCTTCCATCATACGTAAGATTCCACGCAATTGGCCTTCCATTCGCTTCACTCGATTTGCTGTTTTTGCGTCGTATGCCATTCTTGTGCACGCCTCCTTCCGATTCAAGATATTTAACTTGCTTACGAGATTCATATTATACCCCACCAGGTATAATGTCAACGTGTAAGCTCAAACTTATTTTGTTGAAATTGTTGTTAAGGTTTATCCGTCAGTTCGCGAGTTCTATCCGCCGCTTCAAATGGTTTATCCGTCACTTTGCCAGTTCTAT